>NZ_JBFSVA010000001.1:125343-190017 GCF_041467655.1 Vibrio sp. 10N.247.311.49 | reverse complement strand
TTCAAGAGCAAGACACAAGCTTGGTTAAGCTGATGGTGCCAGTGAAGTTCATTGAACGAAACACGACGCTAAAACAGAACCAACGTTAAGACGCTTTCAAACAAAAATCCCGCTCAGTGTGAGCGGGATTTTTTATGATATTTAACTAGTTACCTACACCACCGGTCTTCTCTGCCGGAGAGTCAGGCGTCACTGGAGGCCACTCTTGGAAGGTTGCTAGATGTTGTTGGACAGCCGCTTGTGCCGGGCCAAATGCCCACATTTTTTGTCCCATCCATTTTAGGTACATGCCCGACTCTTCCGCCGCTCGCTCGTATGGGTCACGACGTAAGTTAAACAGCAATGGTGCGTTTAGCTCTTCTTTAGGGCCACTCCAACCGTGGTTTTGCACGATGAAATGCGCCTTCCAATCACCAACACGAACCGCTTGCAGCTTGTCTCGTTCGTAGTAGTAGATCTCTTTACGGTTTGACTCGCCTTTCTCGGTCAGCATATCCACTTGGTTGTAACCATCAAGGTGCGCTTTAAAGCCATCGTGACCTTTCAGCAGTTTTTCTTTTAGATCCGTTGGACCACCAGCCGCAGCGACAAGAGTGGGTAACCAATCCATACCATCAAAGATGCCATTGCCTACAGTACCCGCTGGGATTTTACCCGGCCAGCTAACCAATGCAGGGGCTCTTACGCCACCTTCCCAAGTTGTGCCTTTCTCACCGTGATAAGGTGTCATACCGCCATCTGGCCAAGTCATGATCTCTGGGCCGTTATCGGCAGTGAAAATGATGATGGTGTTGTCAGCAATACCGAGTTCTTCCATCTTCGCCATCATCTCACCGACGTGATCATCAAGATCTTTCATGACCACTTCTTGGAGTCCCCAACCGTTTTGACCGAGCATCGCTTCGTATTCAGGTGACAGGTGCGTCCAAACGTGACCGCGTGATGGACAGTACCAAATAGGTGTGAGATGGATAACGCAGATCAATAAGGATTGGAAGTTTCACGCAACCATTGATGCAGGGCTTGGTAGTGACACCAACTTTACCTCATCTCTGTTAACTGGCGTGCGATACCAGATAAACAGTTGGTCTGACTTAAATGTTGCCTACAAATCGACCTGGGTTGATTACGAAAACAAGGGGACCTTTGAATACGATACCGCATCGCAAGGGTTCCTGATTGGTTGGGCTGCTCATTTCTAGTCAAACAATAAGAGGTAAGCCTGATATCGTTAGGCTTACCTGACAATGTCAATCTTTCAAGAGTTAATACCGGTTTTAACTAACGAACAAGCAAAACTACCCATCAACGACCTAGTTATTCACAGTGTTTGGAACTACGCACTCTTTCTTCATGATAGTTAATCCGGCCTCGAGAGTTTCTGTCCAAGCTTGTTCGACGCTTTCATCGTAGTGAGGGTCATATTTTTTAACTGTATTGAGTAACGAATTGAACCACTCGTTGAGTTCTTGCTCAGAGATATCCATTCCTAAATCTTTATGTCGCTTCCCAAGCTTTTTTACCGAGCTTCGTACGCTCGGCAGACCCGCAGAGTTATAGATAAGAATGATCGAGGCTTTAAGCATCTTGGTTTGTTGCTCTAACCCTATATTTTCAAAACGTTCTGAAAACCTTGGGTTATGCTCGCAAAAATCAGCCAAAAACGTTTCGAGAAATTCTTGGTCAATCCGGCAGCGCTCAAAACTTTCATAAAACAGTTCGTTCGGTTTCATCTAGCCAGTCCTTTGCAAAATTTTGAGTTATCGGGAAGCTAACAAGTCCAGAGCCGCAACTTAGCCAACTCCGAACCATCAATATGATCTAAGTATACGCCACTGTGGCATAAAATGAACGATGGCATAACGTAAACTACGGCATAAAGTGCGTTGCACAAATCTTGTTTCCATCAGGATCTCGCAAATAAGCCATGTACAAGCGACGCTCGTCAGAACCTCTCGCTCCGGGGCCATTTTCAATGCTGGTACCGCCATTTTCGACGCCAACTCGATGCCACTCATCTACAACTTCAGGAGAAGACGCAAGAAAACCCACCGTCATACCGTTGCCGTGAGTCGCAGGCTGACCATCAATCGGCTTCGTTAAGCCCAACACACCCGTTTGGCTAACGTAAACACAGCGCCCTTTGGGATCAACAGAGCCTTCGCTATAACCAAGCACTTTCATGATTGGGTCATAAAAAGCCTTCGCGCGTTCAATATCATCGGTACCGAGAAAAACATGGCTGAACATAACTAACCTCTTCTTTTATTGAAAGAACCATCTAAACTAGACCTATAATTCGTGTTTGTCTAGGCACGCTATTCGGTCACAACTGTTGCTTAACCCATTGAGCAAACACCTGAAACTTAGTTCGCTGTTCCATGCCTTTCGGGAACTCAGTTAGTCTGTTCAACAATTCGTTGTGCGCCCTGCCCTTGGTCATGCAAGATATCATCAGGATTTAGCAAGTTGCACTTTTGCATACTCAAGCATCCGCAACCGATACAGCCGGTTAAGTTCTCTTGTAGCGATTTAATCTGCGCCATTTTACTGTCGAGTTGCCCCTGCCACTTCTTAGCAACGCGCTCCCAATCTCGCTTAGTCGCGGTATGGTTCATCGGCAGTGTCGATAATTCTTCGGTGATCTCTTCCAGCGTGAAGCCTATCGACTGCGCGACTTGGATCAACGCAATTCGTCTCAACATCGCCGACTGATAACGGCGCTGATTTCCGTTAGTACGAATCGAAGCAATCAACCCCTTGGTTTCGTAAAAACGTAACGCCGAAGGAGCCACGCCACTGCGCTCAGCCAACTGGCCTATGGTGAGGTATACGATGTTTCTCATTACGACACTATCCTTGAGATCATAAATATTTAAAGCTTACTTTAACTTTAGAGTAGCGACCTATTGTTACCTTAACCAATTAATGTCCTTAAACTTTGACAACGGGCGCAATGAAAAGCAATCGTGAACATGGCTGCTTTGTTTTATTGTGGTGTTCTCGCTCTCTAAATCTGACTCATGATCGATTTCAGGCTCTCGGCCATTTCGGCATTGATGATCTCACCCGTTTCTACATTAAAGTTGTCGTAGAAACTTGGCACCGACATCGACCCCTTCACATCTGCATCAAAGTAAGGTGCCGAATTTACCGCAGACGACAACACAGAGTTTGCGCCGCCTGGGCCTGGTGATGTGGAGAGCATCACAACAGGTTTGCCTTGGTACACTTTCATGTCGATTCGTGATGTCCAATCAAACACATTCTTAAAGGCTGCGGTGTATGAGCCGTTATACTCTGCAAAAGAGATGACCACAGCATCTGCTTCGCCAATCTTGCTAAAAAAGCGTTGAGCGTGTTGATGAACACCTGAATCTTGCTCTCTTTTCTCGCTGTAAATTGGCATCTCGAAATCATTAAGGTCGAGCACCTCGACTTGCGCGCCTTCGACTAAACCTGCGGTGTACGCTGCAAGTTGTTGATTAATTGATGTTGTACTGTTGGTCGCGCCAATCGCTAATACTTTCATTGTTGATCCTTGTTCATTTTTCTCACCTTTTTGCACTCATGACTTCAATTACGGAGCTCAAAATTCATAACTGAAGATTCGTAACGTCTGTTTGATAACATCAAAACCTGCACTAGGCGACAAGGTGATAGATTGTGTTTTTAGATTGGGGATGATGATAAAACCTCAAGTTAACTTGAGGTAAAGCGATATTTTCAAAATATAGGAAATAGTTTAAAAACACTTATAAAGCAGTTGATTATGAAAGGTTTAACATAGGTTGGCATTACACAGGAAAAAGTCAGCACACCCAAAATACATTGAGTGTGCTTTATCGAAGTATTATTTACTTAAAGTGATTTAATGGACAGACACCAGAGTAAGCGACACCGGATAGCTCGGCCATTTCGCGATTCCATGTTGCCAAATCATGAGGGTTAAATTGATTCAAATGATCATGCCCACATGCCCTCGCCATCACTTGCATTAATTCTGTCGAGGCTTCAAAGAAGTTCTTAAGCTGGTTCGATGCTTTCTCGACATTCAAACGCTGACGTAAATCGGCTTTTTGAGTTGCAATACCAGCAGGGCAATTATTGGTGTTACACATTCTCGCCGCCACACAACCTATCGACTGCATGGCACTGTTTGAGATAGCGACACCATCAGCACCAAGCGCCATCGCTTTTACGAAATCCATCGGCACGCGCAAGCCGCCCGTGATGATCAATGTGACTCTGTCACTGACCCCTTGTTTATCGAGATACGCTCTAGCGCGAGCGAGTGCTGGAATAGTGGGAACACAGATATGGTCACGGAACATTTCTGGCGCCGCCCCTGTACCGCCACCACGCCCATCTAAGATGATGTAATCGGCACTGGCATCAAGCGCGAACTGAATGTCTTCTTCGATGTGATTGGCACTTAACTTAAAGCCAATCGGGATACCGCCTGTCACCTCTCGAACACGGTCGGCGAACTTTTTAAAATCCTCGACCGTGTTAAGGTCGACAAAGGTGGGTGGAGAAATCGCTGCCGTGCCCGCTTCAATGCCACGCACCTCCGCGATCTTGCCTATGTTCTTCGCGCCCGGTAAGTGCCCGCCCGTTCCGGTTTTGGCACCCTGCCCGCCTTTAAAGTGGAAGGCTTGAACGTTTTTGAGCTTAGCTTCATCGTAACCAAACTGAGCACTGGCTAATTCATAAAAGTAGCGAGAGTTCGCCGCTTGCTCTTCGGGTAACATACCGCCCTCACCGGAGCAGATACCCGTCCCTGCGAGTTCGGCACCTTTCGCCAATGAGACTTTTGCTTCTTCAGATAGCGAGCCAAAACTCATATCAGACACAAACAAAGAGATGTCCAATTTGAGTGGCTTTTTCGCTTTTGGTCCAATAATAAGCTCAGTACCGACGGGCACATGTTCCAATAACGGTTTGGTCGCCATTTGTGCAACCATCACTTGAATATCATCCCAGTGAGGTAATAGATATCTTGGAACACCCATTGAAGTCATTGGCCCATGATGTCCAACCTTGGATAAACCATCACGCGCCAGTTGATGAATAAACTCGACGGTAGGTTCTTCTTTGGTTGCGCTCGTAGCTGGCGACAAATCTGGCGCAGCCGCTTGAATGTGAACCTCCGGGCCTTCTTGCCCAACTTGTTCCGCTGTGAACTGTTTATGAGTGCCATCGCAGAAAGGAAGGTTGTTGGAATACTTACAGCGACAAAGGTAGGCGTCTCCGCTCTCTTCGGCGACAAAGCTTTTCGGTTTGAACCCCGTACCAGCATGAGAACCGTCACAAAACGGTTGGTTTTTCGACTTCCCACAGGTACAGAAGTAATACTCCTCCCCTTCTGTTAGCTCGACCTTAACGGGTTTGTTATCCGCTATTACTGGACTCTTCATAGTTCGCTCACCTTTTCTTTCTTATGATTTGATGACTGAAGCGATGACTTGCTCACAAGAGTAAAGTAAAGGTGAGATACGCGGCTAATTCAATAAATGAGCCAGAGAAAACAAGCTGGATAGACAGCCTAAAAACAGAAATCTTGCTGATTCAACACAAACAAAAATGGCCACCAAATCGGCAGCCATTGTGTTTTAAATCTGAGTCTAAGCTAAACGTGAAAGGTTAATCGAATAACTCGATAACCAGCTTGTTGTCTTTAATCACTAGATTAGGTTCCGATGACTTGATCAATGACTCTTGAACCTTGTTGCTGTCCAGTTTGTAAACTGGCGACTGGGACAAAGCAAAGCCAATCATAGAAACGGCAGGCTTAAGTAGTTTGGCGACCTCAGGCGAAAGCTGTTTATCTTTTTCTTCAAAGCGCTCTAAACGCAGTGATTTCAAATAAATCTCGCCACTCTCTTTGTCATATTCAGGAATCGCACTGAACTCGATATCAAGATCCAACCTCATATTCGGCACGTTAAACACCTGAACTTGTGCATTGGTATTCGCCAGAACAGACACGCGCTCGGCATCAGCTCGGCCAATTTGCACCGCTAAGTCATCGACAGCGACTTGCGCATACATAACGTTTTGTACACCCACTTCTTGCTCTAACATCACCGAATCTTGAAGGTAGTTCGTCATTTCTTGCTCGGTCACGCTGTAGCTCACACAACCGCCTAGCATTAGGGCTATGAAGGCTAGAATGAAACGGCTCATTGATTTCGTTGTCATTGGGGATCGACTCTTAATATGTAATTGCATGGAACGGATTTTACCTCGAGATGGTACTGTAAAATAGTCGTCACAATTACAGTGTCGGATAAGTGAGTAAAATGATCCACCTAATCGGTGATTGCGTATAGTTGGGAATTGGTAAAAATAGTAAGGGAAGCAATGACTTCATTAACGATATTTTACGATGGGACATGCCCGTTGTGCGCAAAGGAGATGGCGGCACTTGCAAAGCATGATGTCGAGAATAAGATTCAAACCATCGATATCTACAGTGAAGCCTTTTCAGACTACCCTCAGATTGATGCCGACGCAGCCAACACCATTTTGCATGCACTGGATGAGAATGGAAAACTGCTGCTAGGTTTAGACGTGACCTACCAAGCGTGGCGCTTAGTAGGAAAAGGTTGGCTATACGCCCCTTTACGTTGGGCGATATTCAAGCCAGTGGCCGACTGGTGTTATCTTCGGTTTGCCAAGAACCGATACAAAGTCTCTTTCTGGCTAACTGGAAAGTCACGCTGCGATGGTAACAGCTGCTCAAAATAGTACTTGGTTAAGACATACCACTTGCGACTTTGTAATACACCACACCAAACAGCGCAGCAAAAACTAAAACGGTAACCGCGACTTTTAACCAAATAAACTTCATGTTTTGTCCTTTAAATTCTGTTTACTGTTTCGCGAGCAACGTTACCACAACAAAACATTCGGTTGGGTAATGATTTATAGAACTTTGTAGTGAGTCTTGATAACTAAGTGAGAACCTTTATGTCGGCAAAAGAGAGAAACCTTCCCACACATCGAATTTCTAGATTCAGTAAGTTCGCTTCGTTGGCGACAAGAGTCGCGGGTAACGTGCTAACGGAAGGCACCAAACAAATTGCACAAGGCAACAGGCCCAAAGCAAAAGACTTACTGTTAACGCCACAAAACATTGCTCGCCTGACCGATCAACTCGCACACCTGCGCGGTGCGGCTATGAAGTTAGGACAGATGCTATCAATGGATGCGGGTGATGTCTTAGAACCAGAGTTAGCCGACATTCTCTCTCGCCTGCGCTCCGATGCCGATCCACTGCCAACAAAACAGCTCAATCAAGTGTTAGAAAGCTCGCTCGGGAACCATTGGAAAACCGAATTCCTGTCCTTCAATTTTAAACCGATCGCCAGTGCATCTATCGGACAAGTTCACCAAGCCTATAGTGATGCTGGGGACAAACTCGCAGTCAAAGTCCAATACCCCGGCATTAGAAAAAGTATCGACAGTGATGTAGATAACGTGGGCACGCTGCTCAATATTGTTGGCTTGATACCAAAGTCGGTCGACTACAAAGGCTTGTTAGAAGAGGCAAAGAAACAGCTCCACGATGAAGCAGACTATGCTCGCGAAGCTGATTACGCAACTCGTTACCATGATGCATTGAAAGAATACTCTCACTTCGTCGTACCTAAGATTCATCCGCAAGTCTCTTCAGAATCGGTGCTCGCCATGGACTTCATCGAAGGCGTCTCGATAGAGCAAATCGAAAGTTACGACCAAAGCACACGTGACTTTGTAATGCACAGCTTACTGGAGCTTCTGTTCAGAGAGTTGTTCGATTTTAAGATGGTGCAAACCGATCCCAATTTCGCCAACTACCTTTATGTTGAAAACACCCGACAAATTGGCTTATTAGATTTCGGAGCAACCCGTGAGTACAGTGACCGCTTCAGCGAAGGTTATCGCTTGGCCTTTTCCTCTGTCATTAACAACGATGAGCAAGTGCTCAACCGAGCTTTAGAGCAAATAGGATTCTTTAGCGAGACAATTCTTCCCGAACAACGCCAAGCGATTCTAAATCTAGTGAAGATGGCCTGTGAGCCGATGTTAGTTGACGAAGAGTACGACTTCAAAGCCAGTGGATTGGCACAAAGGCTTCGTGAAGTAGGCACCATTTTGAGCATGGAACAAGAGTATTGGCATACGCCGCCCGCCGATGCGCTGTTCCTGCACCGAAAAATTGGTGGCATGTATCTATTAGCGGCTCGCCTTGGTGCAAAAGTGAATATCAGTCGCTTGGTCGCTCCATATCTTATCTCAGAGAGCAAAAGCACAACTAAAAGCGCGAGTTAATGAGACAGTAAATAATACGCAAAGTGATCATTTCATCGTGCTCAAGAGTAATAACCATTACGCCAACTAAAATGAGCCAACCCTATGAAATGTTCACTACTTTGCTCAACCGCACTGATTACAAGCCTCACGAGTTCCATCGCCTTTGCAGCGATCTGTCCCGAAATACTTAATGGCAAACAGCGCTTGTTAAACTCAACCGAAGAAATCGCCTTGTGCGATGAGTTTCAAGGCAAAACTCTATTGGTGGTAAATACAGCGAGCCAATGTGGCTTCACTCCGCAGTTTGAGCAACTCGAGCAACTTCATCAAACCTACAAAGACCAAGGCTTCACGGTTATCGGTTTCCCAAGTAATGATTTTCGCCAAGACAAGGGAAGCGAAGAGAAGACGGCAAAGGTTTGTTACCTAGACTATGGCGTGACCTTCCCAATGATGGCACGAGCTTCACTGTCTGGTAGCAACGCCAACCCCGTGTTTACAGAGATACAACAGCAAGCGGGCGTAACGCCTAAATGGAACTTTTACAAATTCTTGATCAGTAAAGAAGGTAAAGTCGTCGCCACCTTCCCTAGCTCCACATCTCCAGTGAGTGCCACGCTCAAAAACGCGATTGAGCAGCAGTTATGAAGGCGGATTACATGGCAACAACTCAAACCCGTAACACCATGGCCAAACTGGGGTACATGGGGTTAATTCCGTTTTTATTCGGTCTTCTCCTTTCGCTCACCGACAGCCAATTTATGGGGATAAGCGGTGAAACGCTGTTCATCACCTACAGCGTGGCAATTTTGAGTTTTCTTTCAGGGATCTTGTGGGCAAATGGCATCGAAAACTTTGAAAGCCAATCAAGTAACAAAGCACTGCTAATAAGCAACGCGATTGTGCTCATCGCTTGGCTGGCAGTATTGCTTGGCGAACAAAAAGAGCTAGTGACAACTCTGATTCTCATCTTTGGTTATATTGCGGTTTGGCGAGCTGAAAGGACGATGAGAGAAGAGAACCAGAGCCAAGGTCCTGATGGCTACTTTGATATGAGGACTCGGCTGACCTCTAGTGTCGTGTTAATGCACGGTATCGTGATGCTAACCTAGAGCTACGAGATTGTCTTTGAAGTGTGAGCCTTTGATTTAGTTAAGCGCCTTTGTTAAAAACCGTTAGCAACAATCTAGATGATGAGCTTCATCACTAACCTCGGCTCATCATCACCAAAGTAGTTGTCTTCTTGCTTGATGGTAACGAACCCCATCGATGCATAAAGCGCACGAGCCGATGTGTTATTTGGGTCTACAGTGAGCAAAAGCCTAGCATCTCGAGGCAACTGCTCAACCGCCTGTTGCATCAGTTTCCGGCCAACTCCCATGCCACGATAATTCTGGTCTACAGCCAATGATAGGACCCAAAACTCATTCTGCTTGTCTGTGGTTGTCGTTAAGGCATAGCCAGCAATCTTTGAGTCTTGCTTAGCAACCAATAAACCTTTTCCCCAGCAATCAAAGGCCTGACGAAAGAAAAACAGCGGATAGGCGTGAGCGCCAAACAAAGCATGTTCAAGCTGGTAGATATCAGCCAGTTCTTGTTTTTCCGCACAAACAACATTCATAGATAGACCTCATTTAAACCGAACCTCAAGTTTAAACATGCAAACTCAAAGGTGCTATTAATAATATATCAACAGCCTAAAGGCTTACGAACTACCTTAACGAAGATGCCACTTAACTAACGCCTGAGGAGTAGATTAGGTTACTTATGTTTTACTGTCGAATAACCAACAAATTTGCGCCAGATAACGCAAGAAAAACCGAGCACGCTTTGTTGAAACGCTTAGCCATTTGCGGCTTGGAGAACCAGTTTCTGAGGTATAAACCAAAGGCAGCGTAGATAGATATCGCGAGCAGCTCTAACACTAGGAATGTGCCACCTAGAATGAAGAACTGTGTGTTTACATTGGCTGAAACATCAACGAATTGAGGCAGAAATGCGGTAAAGATGAGTATCGCTTTAGGGTTACCAGCTGCAAGGGTGAACTCTTGTTTAACTAGACCAAACCAATTCTTATTACGTTCAATGTCCGCTACTGGGCTAGCTTGTGAGCGCCATAGGTTGAACGCGATCCACAACAGATACATCGCGCCAAATAGTTTGATCAGGAAAAACAGCGTTTCAGAAGTATAAAGCACAACCGCTAAGCCAGATGCAGCCAAAGCAATCATGCCAGAAAAAGCGAGGATTCTTCCTAGGCCTGCGACAAAGGCGGCCTGAAATCCGTAACAACGGGCGTTGTTCATTGATAACAAATTGTTTGGGCCCGGAGTCATGTTGAGCGCAAAACAAGCGGGGATAAACAGCAGTAACTTCCAGATTTCCATTGGTGCTTCCTAATTGCCAAATGCCGTGATTATAAAATCCTTAAACAAGGTCTTATCGTTTATAACAGCATTTCATATCTTTTGTAACTGCATAAAAAATAAGCACCAAATCTATACAGTAAATTTTCAATCAGTTCTCAAAAAACTGTTCGTACTCGGGTGTCGCTAGATTTTCGGCGACACCAATCTCACCGACGAAATAGATAGCGCTCGCAATTGTATCTATCGTTGGGTTTGATTCTCGCTCTGGGAAGTCGCCAACAGCAGGAACAGATTTTGGCGCAGACACCGAACTACAAACAAGGCTATTACATACCCTGTTTTGATTTTCTAAGGAGATAGCTTCAGGAACGTCAAAGTGCTGAGTGAGTACGTCGTGGTTAGACAATTCAGACGAAGCGTACGATAAGGTTGAGAATAGAGCTGAGAGCACAATCCACTTGTTCATGTATCTTTCCATTGATGGCATTCATTGAATTTATAAATACTATCGAATCTCACACATTATGAACAGTGTTTTATTTTAATTTGCGTGAGACTGCTTACCCAGCATCAACTTGTCGAGCAGAGCTTGCGGGACAACGATCACTGAGTATTTAACAAAGGCCACCAGCGCGATTACACCAACAGCCGATCCAAGAATAAAGTCATGGACATCAACCAACACCAATCCCAGAAGTTGATCACTCGCTATCGCTACTAATGCGATGCTAACTGCGGTTACCCACTTGCTGTGTTCATAAGGTAATTGTTCCATCGCTTGGCTTACAACATACAGAAGCATGAGCCGCACAACATAAGTTGCACAAAGAACCGCGACAACACCCCACACGCCATAAATAGGCGTCACTGTGAAATAACCAATGGCCGCCAAGACCGCACATCCACCTTGAATCCACATTTGAGATTGACTCGAATCGCCACTGAAACAACCAAGGTTAAGATAATCACCTGCATTTTTGATAACGCTAATCGCAAGCAGCGCAACAACAATGGCCCCCGCGTAATGATAACTGCTCGGTAAAATGAGAGAAATAAATCCGGGTACCGTTAGAATCATCAACGAACCTAAAACAATGGCGAGGTTCACTCCGACTAACGCCCTATCGGCACACATCTTACTGCCACCCGGCTGTTGAAGCATCGCCACACGGTTTGGAAACCACCAAAGCGCGTAAGGCTGCAACAACAGACCAAGAATCAACGCGAACTTTCCGCTAACCGCATAAATCGCGAGTTCTTCGACACCGACGAAGCTTGCCATTACCCAGCGGTCGAGCCCCATGATCATATACATTGATGCACCGCCAACCAGAACGGGCAGTCCGAATTTTAAGATCTTCGCCGAGTATTTGAAGCAACCAAAAGATCCCATCTCTTGCCATTGATAACGCACTAAACAAACCATTAGCAATACACTGGATACCGCAGCTGAAATCAACACGCCATCTATACCGTATCCAGCCTCAAGCAAAACAAAAGTCATGATGGCTTGAACACCGGCTTTCAACACATTGAGCATGCAAAAACGTTTCGCCATCGCGTTCATACGCATCAGCGTTAGCGGGATAGAAATCGCCCCATCGAGCATGGTAGGAATAAGCAGAAGCAGTATCTGGTAAGGCTGGAATTCAACTGGCAACATTAAGATTAACAACGGCATACTGAGGGCAATCAAGGCGCCCCCAAGCACGCACACCAGCACGCTCAATGTGAAGCAGTTCGAGACGAGCTTTTGCTTTTCATCACCTTCGGCGACACCCACATAACGATACATGGCATCGACAATACCGAAGCTGAACAATATCGTCCCAATGTCTGCCAGCAAGACAATGGCTTCTAAGGAACCATACTCTGCCAACGTCATATTGTGCGTAATGTACGGGATCATCACCAATGAAATCCCTTTCATCATTAATATACCGATGGCGTAGTAAGCCGACTGCTTTAAAGAACCCATAGTCGTCACCTTTTCCTTACCAAGCTGGCTTTAGGAAACTTTTACAGTCTCCAATTAGGTGTCGCAATGTGCGTTTTTGAGGTGACATGACCAAAGAACGGAAACTGTAGGCAATAGCCTGTCTATTCTGTTGTAAACCTCGATAATAGTCAGCATAACCTTCCAGTATTCTCGCCTTTGCGATTTTGAAGCTAGAAGTGGGTAGATTCCATCGTTGACTGTCATTTTGGTAATGTTGAAGAATAGTCTCTATAGACTGCAAATTTCTCAATTTAAGACTTTCAGTTTGGGTAACAGAGCTCGCTCTCATCAAGTAGCCAACCTGCACCGAGTTCAACACACCGATCTGATGGTTTTCACTCATTCGAAGCCACAGTTCCCAATCTTCCCCATACTTGATGTCAGCATTGAAACTGTCTGTTTGAGAAAACACATCCGCTTTCACCATGACCGTTGATGTTCCAATCACGTTATTTTCTATGATGAACTCCAACGGGTTCTCGATATTGATGAACAGCTCATCTTGATCTTGAAACTGCGACCAGTAACTAAAGCAGTCGACTATTACTTGGTAATCTTCAGTAAGATGCTCGTAGTTAGTAAAGCTCATCGCGAGATCAGGGTAACGTTGATGAAATTCGAGTTGGCGCTCAATTTTTTCAGGAAACCAGAAATCGTCTGCGTCTAAAAAAGCGATGTATTCACCGGTCGCCTTTTCAATCCCTAGGTTTCTCGCTTGAGGCGCACCAACACCCAATGTGGACAACGTAATAATGCGTTCATCGTCTATAGAAGCAAGATACGTCGACGTTCCATCGTTACTGTTATCGTCAATGACAATCAGCTCAACATCTTGATGAGTCTGCTTTAGTACACTACCAATCGCTTTCGGCAGGTAATCCAAACAATTGTAGGTAGGAATAACAACACTTACTTTAGCCATAATGACGCCCTCAGATTTATACGTTATATGGCTGACGTTGCATGTTCTATGCCGAGAGTGTCTTACTACAAAATCACCTCTATATCAGTCACCTACGCGTCCATTCTCAAAATGACGACCAAACACAGATGTTCAAAAAAACTGCAACTCCAATTTGATTATCAATTTGAGAAAACGAGCTACCTCTTAAGGGGTAACCTTCGAAAAGCAATCAGAAAGCCCTCCAAAGCTACGATTCGATCTTGGTTCGTATCTTGCTTTATTGGTTATTACCTTGGCTTGATAGCTTTAGTCATATGGATTTGAGGAGTAAGGAATGAAGAAAGTAGCATTTGTGGCGCCAACCTACCCAGTACTCAGTGAGACCTTCATTCAAACAGAAGTCGACTCTGTGAAAGCGTGTGGGCACGATGTTTGTGTAATGACGTTCAAAATTGAAAACAGTGAAAAACAGTTCGACTACGACATTGTCGAAATAGGTAAAAATGTTCGGAAGGGTAAAGTCGCCAGCATTAACTGGATAGGTTTCATCAAGGCTGTCTCATTTATTTCTAAGCAAACCAGCATGCCGAAAAAGTCACTGTTCGCTTATGGGTTTAAATTAGCGCTGCAACTCGCGGAAAACGACGTCGAACACGTACATGCGCATTTCTGTCAGCACACCACAGCTCACGCCATCGTCGCGGCAAAGCTGCTGAATATCACCTGTTCGTTCGTTGCTCATGGTCATGATGTTTACGAGTTCGCTTATGACATTGAACATAAAATCTCATCGAGTGATTTTGTGGTTGCAGTGTGTAAAGACATGCTTGCTGACTTCAATACCATGGCGAAAGGAAACATTAAGCTCCTGCATTGCGGAGTTAATACCAAACAGTTCCAACTCAACCCAAAAACCGAAACGAAGCAACTTCGCTTTATTTTCCTTGGCCGATTAGTGGAGCAAAAAGGTATCCACCATCTTATTGATGCATTAGCGCCGATTGCCGAACCTCTCGATATTCATCTCGATATCATCGGTACTGGCGATTTAGAGCAACAGTTAAAATTGCAGGTCAAAGAGCAAGGGCTCACTCGAAACGTGACCTTTCTTGGCGCTAAACCTCACGAGTGGGTGAAAGAGAAACTATCGAACTATGACAGCCTAATCGCGCCCTTCTGTTTTTCCGAAACTGGGTGTGTGGATACAGGGCCACTGGTTTTAAAAGAAGCGATGGCCGTGGGCACACCCGTCATTACCACCAACATCATGGGATGCAAAGAGATCGTCTCACCAGAGACAGGTTTTGTGGTTAGCGAAAAGAACGTGGAAGAATTAAGAGAAGCGATTGAGCGTTTCGCGCAGCTAAGCAGTAACGATAAAGCATCGATGGGGTTAAAGGCACGTGAGAGAGTGAAAGACAGTTTTAATTCGATCAAACAAGCTCAGCAATTATCTCGTTGGATAGAGAACCCAGCTCAATAAGGATTAACTCAGACAGCTATGCCTCACAAAAACGACTGAGCACCACAAGATCAAAAGAGCGCTACATCCATTTGAAATGTAGCGCTCAACTAAGCACTGCTTAATGATAGCAACTTATGCTTTCAGTAACTTTTATTAGCTTTTCATTAAGAAGCCTAGCTAGCCGGCTCGAAGTGCCAAAATAGACTCAAGATCTTCGATGTCACGATATTGAGCTAGCTCCTGCTCTTTCGATGAAATAGCCACAATCGACATTCTATCGGCCAATTCGTTACCTTCAATACCAACGTGTCCGTTCACATGGTAGATGGTGATTTTTGAAGCCAGTTCTTGGTAGAGAGCATACGCAGGCTTAATAATATCGAGGTTTTTGATCTCGCCGCCCGACTTAGTCCAGCCCTTTTTCTCCCAGCCCGTTGCCCATTTAGTAATACAATCAATTGAGTACTTAGAGTCACAATAAATCGCAACAGACAGACCCGCGTTTAACTTCTCTTTCGCGAGAATAAACGCTTGCTTAAGCCCATGTAACTCGGCGGTATTGTTGGTACCAACAGGCTGATACAAGCCATACCACAATTCTGTTAATTGGTTGTTTTGGTATACCGCTAAACCCGTCCCCGCTTCACCAGGATTTGGCTCACAAGCACCATCGGTAAAGATCTTGATATCAAAAGGCATATCTGTGATTTGCTGCTCCGAAAGAGGCGGCACCTTCACTTTCGTCGCCTTACCCGCAGAGCTTGGCTTTGTCGCTGTAGAACCTGACGCAGACGACGTTTTACCACCGAAAGCAGACTCAGCCTCGCCTAGTGTTGGAAACGATTTATATCTCGCACCAGCAAAGCCATCGACTTGCGCTTTACACTCGTTCCAAGTGGTAAAAATACCCGGTGTGCGACCTTTCCAAACCACATAATATTTCTTAGCCAAACTAACTCCTTACCAAAACCTAAACACACAAACAGTGAATCAGTACATTAGATGCCACCACGCTATACGTTGCAAGGTCTATCACTCTAAAACAGGTCTAAAAAAGCTGCGTTCATAACTCACGATGCAATCAACTTCGTCTGCAAATTCAAACGCTTTAATACACTCAGCATCGTTCAACGATTTAATCCGATACTCTTCATAGGCAGCCAAACTTTCAAAGGTAAACAGCGCCAAGGCAATATTGTTCGCCCCTTCCGACGGTAAGAAATAACCATTGTGTTGGCCCCCGAATTTAGCGACCAGAGGAATCCACATTTTTGCGTATGCCTCAAACTCATTTACCTTTTTAGGATCAATCACATATCGAACATAACAAGTAATCATATTTATACAGCCCTTAAATAATAGGAGAAACACAAAGCCTAAGTTGACATTGAAGTTGAAGCTCACGAGAAAAGGTAATCAACCGCGACAAGGTTATAGAACAAAAACACCGCCATGCTGACGCCGATAGTAAGTAGCACATTGCCTGTTTTCCAAATCAACAGACCTGTGACCAGCGCGCCTATCAAGTATGGGTTTTCAAAGCTTGGCCAAAATGTCTGCTCTGGTGCAAATACAATCGGCCCCCAAATTGCGGTAAGCACAGCGGGGCTTGAATAGCGTAACAGTCGACGCGTGGTTTGATTTAATCGAAGCGGGATTGCAGGCTCTAGAAACAGATACCGACTAAAGAAAACAATCGCTGTCATAAGGAATATCGTTAACCAAATCATCTCTATTTCCCCTCCACAATTGTCTTGTTGCCGTTGTTTCGCTCTTGGAACGATTCGCTGATAAAGCCCGCTAACATACCGGCAATCGCTGCAATCATTAGCCCGCCCTCAATATTGTTAACCGACATGGCAACCGAAGTGACCAGTGAAACAACCACACACACCACGACGGGTAGAGTTCGGATTAATGGGAACACCAAGGCGATAAAGGTTGCTGCGACCGCGAAGTCGAGCCCAATTTCATTAAGCGAAGGAATCTGGCTTCCCGCGACAATGCCAACAAAGCTCGCAATATTCCAAACTAGGTAAAAACCGCCGCCTACACCCGCAGCGTACCAGCGATTAAATTCTTTCTGAGACTGCCCACTACAAATCGCAAACAACTCATCGGTGAGCCAAAATCCGAGTAATAGACGCCAACGCGCAGGAAGATGGTTGATTTTGTCACGCATCGATACGCTATACAGAAAGTGTCTAGACGTGATGAATAAGGTAGTCAACAACATGGTGCCTAGACCAATACCCGCTTTAAACATACCCGCGGCGACAAGTTGCGCTGAGCCAGCAAACAAAATAGCCGACATCGCTTGCGCTTGAAGTTGATTCAATCCGGCATCTATCGCATATGAACCGGCCAGAACCCCCCAAGGGATTACCGCAATGCTCAACGGCATTCCCGCTAAAACGCCCTTCCATAACTGTGTTCGTCTATCCATTGTTTCACTATCCATATAGTTCTTTTCTCTCTTCACATTGGCTATTCAATGTAAGAGGAGTTGAGTCGGTTCGATTGTACAAACTTGCTCGATTTCATGCCCCTCTGTTTGCCGCACTTAACCGTACTTAACTGCACTTAACTGCACTTAACTGCACTTAACACAAGTTGGCCATGCCTTAGCCATGCAAGTTTAGAGCATTTTGATGTATTGCCCCGGCGTGTAGCCATTGGCCTTTTTGAAGTGTCGATGAAAATGGCTTTGATCATGAAAACCACACTCTTGCGCGGTATCTGAAATGGTATGTCCTTGTTTCAATAACTTACGCGAAAGCCTTAACCGAGACTGGATTTGATACGCATGTGGCGGAAGACCAAACTCTTTTTGAAAAGAACGCACTAAGTGAAACGGACTCAATGCCGCTAACTTAGACAGCTCCTCTAGGGACACATCGGCTTGTGGAAAATCATCTAAGAACTCTTTCACCAAGACAAGCTGGCGCTGAGTTTTTCCGTCGAGTTGAGGGTTAAGCGGCGATTTTCCGTGTCGGCTAATCAGTTTAACCAACATCCCGTACATCAAGGTCTCTCTTAACAAGCGATTGTCAGATTCATCAATCGTGTTAAAGACTAATCTCAATTGATTGGCGAGTTCAGGATCTTCAACAACCGCTCTTGGGAAGTAAGGCGCCCCGTAATTGGGTAGGTTTAGCTCTTGAGTGATCTTGGCAAGTTGATCTGGGAGTGGATACATGGCTCGATACGCCCAACCGCCTTCAGTGGCAGAGTGACCGCTATGAACTTCGTCGGCATTGACCAGAATAATCGCATCTTGTGGTGCTATATGATGCCCGCCCGTTCGATAGAAACGCTGAGCGCCCTGCTCGATGACTCCCAGCGTATAGCCCTCGTGGCTGTGGCGCGAGAAGTTCTGCTTTTCGTATTCAGCATTAAGAATTTCAAGGCCGCCGAGCTCTTCGGTTATCTTATACTCGGCCTTTTCTTTAGAGCGTTTATTGTTCTCCATAACAATTCCCAAGCCTGTTGATTATCGAGCGACTTATCAGTCTACCCTATAGTCTCTTTCAGCTTTTGTACAAAATTGCGCATTTGGCAGCTAAGACATTTTTTGACCTAGGAATTAAACGGCTCAATAACGTGCTCTAATTGCGAGCAAGATCGTGCTCTTTAAGCAGTTAGCGAAGAATTGACAAATCAACGACTTAATCATGTTCATAATCCCCGCCAATTATTGGTAACTGTTCAGAGATATGATGAAGAAAGCCTTAGCATTGATCTTTTTCTTGAGCCTTACGGGTTGCACTCATAACCAGTCGAAAGCGTTAAGCATGAACTCTTCGTCAGTTAATTCATACCCGCAGTCGATGTCGAACCTACAACTGTGCGACACCTTGTATTACGGAAGGCCGAGCAATCAAACACTGGCCGCTATTGGCAGCGAATTTAACCGAAGAGGTCTGTCAAAGCGTTGGTGTGATACCGAAACCAATAAGCTTTATTTAACCAAGACAATTGATTGGGTTACTGAACAAGTAGAAGGCAAAGAAGACTCTGAGGAAGCGTCAGCAGTGGTGTTGCCTGCGAATTAGATTGAGTAATCAGGGCTAACCAGACCATCTTATCTAGCATGCATTAGAAGAGTAATGACAATTGTCATTACTCTTCAATGATCACTTCACTTAGCCGATACCAACCATCAGGCTGTTTCCCTATATTTGCCAAATTCAAAGGTTTACTGTCACGACCTTCACTCACTGCTATTTCGATATAATAATGACCGACATTTAGATCTGTCGGCAATGAGAAGTTCGCAATAGATTTATAATCTCCAGGGAGCCAAGCTTCGCTACTTGTACTATCTTTTGCAAACGAAACCACCTGACCGTTGCTGTTTACTAATCGATAATACGCATAATAAGGTTGGTATGTTGGTGCGACTCCATCGTTAAAAATATGAGCTTCCAGAGAGAGGTTTTTCCCCATCGACAGGTAAGCTGAATGACGAATCGTATCGACTCGAAAGCGATATCCAATTTTTAGCAACGCATTATCTAACAAATCGCGGTACTGTTCGGGAATTGGCTTCGATTTCAAGTTTAGGCTACTCGCATGCTGATTAATCGCCCAGTCTAATGAGGCAGCCACTTGAGCTCTTGTGTAATGTTGTGTGGCTAGCCAACCATGCATGTCACCACAGACTTCAAAACTAACCGGCTGGTGCTGCCAAGCCGTATCAAATATTGGTGTTTGCGAGTTTGCTTGTTGAATTCGATACGGGTAGTCATCATTCATATGACTCCAAGTAGGGCCAAAATTATGCCAATCGCCCCAGCAATCGGCACGCCAGCCAGCACCTTTTTCTATTGCGTATGCGAAAGAATCCCCCCCGTTGATAAGCATTAATTTTGCAGTATTTGGGAATGCTGAAAAGTGCAGATCAACGAACTTATTTAACTGGTGTTCTGAATACCTACTAAATAGTGGTTCAAGCTCTGGAAAGTTGCTGTTATGCCACTCTCCCCAAGAACCCACCATACCTATGTCAATCTGAGCCAGCCGCGAGTCATTATCGTAACGTTGCCCATAAGCACTAAGTAATTTTTCTACATAGTATAAATAAGTTGGGTCATCGAGATCGGCTACGAAAGTTTTTCCATTTTCAACCCACTGCCCTTCGATACCTTTATCGATGAGCCATTGTGGAATTTTTGTTCCTGAGAATGGTTCATCAAGTGTCATAAAACGCAAAGCTACTCGCTTTGATTGCTTGGCATTCTGTTCAAGCAAGTCATCAATGAGAGAAAAGTTATATTCACCTTCGCTTGGCTCAAGTTCACTCCAATAATACCGGTAGTATCCCATTCCCGAGACAGGATATTGCTCAAGAGTTAGTACGGTACCCCACCCGTCGTGAAACGTTTCAACCCCCATACCTGGATTAGAGATAGGTGTATTGAGTGCCGTGATTGACGTCACTTTATCCCCTACTTCGTCAGCATAGGCGTATGAGGTAACAAAGAATACTAACGATAATAGGTATAGCCATGAGCACTGCCAGTTAGTGACTTTTTTCACTTGTTTATTTCCTATCATTTATCACTCGAGTTCAACCCTTATAGTGATTGAAACCAGTCCCATATACCTAGTGAAAAGCTCTCGAACAGATCGATACCCAGTGCAGACTTTAACAAATACAATGCCAGTAGAGCGAGCATCCCCCCCGCAAGGACAAAGGTAGTTAGCAATACCGTTGTAGCATAGACTAACCATTTAGACTCACCTTGACGCTCTGCTGTACGACGATCACGCCCACTCAACAGCACGACATAGTAGCGCTTGCCAAACCAAGGAAAGCTTTTACGGATATCAACGGAATGTTTTGCGACTAAGCCAACTTGATTAACTGCTTTTTCAATAGCTTGCCTTTGTTCTTCACTCAAGCTTTGTTGCGTTTCTTGCTGTAAAACTCGGTAAAATTGAGTCACTGCCCGGCTCTTATTAGGCTCATCCGTATCATTGTTTTTATTAAGACGATTAGTCACGCTTGCTTCCCAACATGTTATTGTAAACATCCACCGTTTGATCAGCGATTTTATGCCAGTCATATCGTTCTAAAAAGTGTTGATAGTCTTGTAGAGGCATCACACTCCTTTTATTTATTGCCTGTGATAATTCATCTATATTTTTGACTGGGTAATAGCAATCAGATTCAAGTCCAACCTCACTGTTTGGCGCAATATCGCTAACCACCACGGGTAAGGAATATGACATCGCTTCTAGCAGTGCAATAGGCAGCCCTTCATGATAAGAAGGCATTACGAATAGCTTAGCTTGAGAAAATACAACTTGTAGATCCTCCCCTTTGAGAAAACCGGTCAGTATCACGCCTGGGGTGTCTTTCGCTGCTTGTTTTAATGAGCGACTGTATTCACTTTCATGATCGGAATCTCCGATCAGTACGAGCGGCATATCAAGCTTGGATTTTGCGTAGGCTTGAAGAAGATCATGGAAGCCTTTTTCTTCAACAAAACGTCCTACCGCGACAATATATCCTCGCGCACTTAACTGGTAGCGCTCCAATATAGATGATACGACATCAACAGGCAGAGACTTAGCCGGGTTAACTCCATTATAAATAAGATGTGCATCATCTCTTTGATAAGATTGCTTAATAAGGTCATTAATCACCTCTGATATGACAATGACTTCATTGGCATATTTAACGGCAAAACGCTCACCGAGCTTCAAAACAATCTTTGCTAGCTTCCCCCATTTCTCACGCTGATAATCTGGACCATGATGGGTGAATACCACTTTCTTTCCAATCAAGCGTAACAGTGGCACGACTAACCCAGGGCCGATCGCATGAACATGCACCACATTCGAGCCATCCGTTAAGGTAGAAAATGCCGCAATAGTCGAGTGAACGATAGCTTCTAACGATGTCTTTTTCGGAGCCCACAGTGCTTTGGCCGCGACCCCTTTATAACTCCTCGTTTTATAAGCGACATAAGGAGAACGAGCGATAACCTCTACCTCAAATCCTTGCTTAACAATAAGAGGGTAAAGGTGCTGACAGTGAGTTTCGACTCCTCCTAATACATCAGGAATACCACGCGTCCCTAGTACGGTTACTTTCATGATTGCTCACCCAATAAATTTTGATACAAATCGACCAACTGCTGATGATGTGCTCTCAATGAATAGCGCGACTCTAAGCGTTGTCTTGCTTGTTCACCATAATACTTTGTAAGCTCTGGCCGTATCGCAAACTCATCCATCACATTGGCAAGATCATGGGCATTACCCGCTTCAAATAAACGCCCCTCTTTTCCATCTCGAACTTGCTCAGGGATACCTCCAATATTTGCACCGATAATAGGCTTCCCGTACGACATAGCTTCAAGCACTGACATAGAACAGTTTTCATAGCATTCCGAAGGGACAATAACTGCACTAGCTTGTTTTATGAGTAAATGTAAATCCGGTCCCGTTTTAAAACCTAGCCACTCGACCTTACTCTGTTTCCCTGATAGGGAGTCTGCAAGTGGTCCTGTACCGGCTATTTTTAATGGTATAGATTGGTTAGACAACTCGTAAGCCGCTACCATTGTCGCCACGCCTTTTTCCTGACTCAACCGCCCTAAATATAAAAAATATCGATGATCTGCCACATCTTGCTGATCAACGTTCTCGTCAATGCCATTCACTATGACCTCAATTCTATTATTAGGGAGCTTACGACGAATGATATTGGCTAAAAACTGACTAGGTGAAACTATCACATCCAGTGATTGATAGTTCTGAGCAAGCGATTGATACAACGCCTCCACAACAAGCAAGCCACTTTTAAACCATGATCCTTGTTGGCAGCGATATCTTAAAGCGTTAAAAACACTTCCTTGTAAACACGCTTCACAGGTGTGTCCATCACGATACATAGTATAGCTAGGACAGGCTATTTTAGTATCATGAGCGGTGAGCACCGTTTTACATCCGGCTTGCTTAGCAACCTTGATAATTGAGGGAGTTAGCTGGTGATAAATGTTGTGAAAGTGAACGATATCGGGTTGCTCAGTAGTAATCAACTCAGAAAGCTTTTCACACGCTTCTGCGTTATGTACAAACCGCATTGCCGTTTTCAACGCGCTGAGTAAAGTAGCATTGGCGTGATAATCCACATTATCGACGAAACTAGCACTGTAATCAGATACCAAGTTGTCATTGTGAGCCATTGAAAAGTCGATAACCGAAAACCCTCGATCCATCAACATTTCTCTTTCTTGAAAAAAGACCGTTTCAGCGCCCCCCTTTAAGAAAAAAAACTTATTCACCACCAATACTTTCATGACACATCTCGCTCTAACACTTTATGTGACGGTGGTTGATTTGGGTCTTTAATGGGCAACAACAAACCATTTACCAATCCGGCTGAAAATACGGTCAAATTAATAATGCTCTGCGCACCGTCCTTTATTGAGCGGTTTTTAAACGCTTTAGCAGCAAAGAAAAGCATCAATGGCAACAGGCTAATGGTCAACAACGAAACATTACCCACCAGCAAGGCCAAAATTAACCAAGCAAGATAGCAAGCAAAGATCAACTCATTACGCACCACACTCACAGCTTTTCGAAAGTACGCTTTACCAAACGCGCTCTTTAGCAATTCGCCTGACGCAAACAAATAACCACGATTCCATCGGTAGCGCAGTAACGTTAACGTCGGCATATCATAAGAAGTATGATGGAAAAACGGGGTATCCAAACGATGCAATTTGTAACCAGCATGTTCGAGTCTCATACCAAGCTCGGCCTCTTCATAGGCATGCAATGTGCGATGTGTAAGATAACCTATATCATTGATTGCACTCGCCCGATACAGCCCTCCCCCGGCTAAATGACTACAATCACCAGTAGGGTATATTTTGTGATGCCTTTGTTGGCGAGATTTAAATTCGTAGCTATTCGCTTCATCCATTTCAACCGCCCCCGCCACAGCGGCGTAAGCCGGCTCTTTTTCCAGAAATGCTATCGCCGCATCAATGAACCCGTCTTGTAAACGCATGTCACCATCCAATAACAATAGATAGTCACCAGTGCTGTATAAATAGCCAAGTTGATGGCCTACGCCGCAGCAACGATCATTAGCGTTGATTAACGTCACGACTTTAGCGCCATTCTCTAACGCAATTTTTTGCGTATCATCATCAGATAAGCTATCGGCAACAATGACATCATATTGATAATTCTTTAGCTGACTTTGAACGCTTTTAATCGTTGCAGCAATACCACCTTGTTCATTGAGTGTTTTTATAATCACGGTGATTCTAGGTAAAGAACTCATAACCTTGCCCCCGATTGAATAACAGTCTTGCGTATGATTAGACTTCCGCCAAGTGAAAAATAGAAAAGGAACTGCAACATAGGCACCAACATTAAAATTTGGCTGTAAGGTAAGCTTAATAAACCTGCAAAACTAAATGCAATAAACGCAGGTTGCCAAGAGAGCAATTGAATGTCTTGCATCGATAACTGCTCACGTTTTAGCACTTCCTTGGGCATTGACACCTTTAGCGCCAATAAAATTGGACATAAAAATAGGACTAACCCAACGACACCAAATTCCCACAACATCATGCTTAGTGACGTAGAATCTAGGAGGACATTAAATATTTGATTCAAGAAACCTGGAGCTACCGAACTACCGTGGTTGGTTGCATTTAACCCATAACCAAACCACACGTTAGACCATCCATAAAGCTGACTATTATCCAACCAGAAAAATAGCGTGGTCATCCGCCCTAATTCTCCCGTTGGTAAGATGTAATTTGAGTCATATATATACTCTAAAGAATCCCAAAACACCTTTAAAGCACTGTGGTCAGGGTCGGTATCAAAAGCGCTTGCGTAAGAGGCAGCAAGGACAACTATTGCCAATAAAACTAACAATCCCATGGTACAAACCATAAGAAGCACTTTCTTAATATCCTTTTGCCTAACGCCGTAAACATAACTAGGGCACAGCCAAACAAATATTAAAAGTATAGGAGCAAGCAAAATGACGAACTTAACTTCACCAAGAACGCACAAAATAAACGCGGCAACAATATGCAGTATCATGTTAAGCCGACTAACTACACCATGCCTAAATTCAGACAATTTAAGGAGCATGACAAGTAAACAGAATAACCCTAATGCTGCCGTGTTTCCCCCGCCCATAGGGTCACCACCGAAAGTCCCTACCACAGAGTCCCACTTTTCAAATTCACCTTTCAAAGCGACACGTTGTGGGACAACAACTAAAATCTGATACAAGATAACTGGGAATTGTAGATAGAAAATCCAATATAGCATCTGCACCACGCGGTAAAGCTGCGACTCTCGGATAAACCCCAATAGTAAGCATAGAAAAATAAGCGACAATGCAAGTTCGTTCTTCCAACCTAAAATGGTCACCGTCAGCCCATTTTGTAGAACTGTCGACGCTAAGATCAACGTATAGGCCCCCACCAACAACAATGTGAGTACTGTTTCTATATTATCTAACTTAACCGCTTCATAATTGGTTTGCATCAATAGCAACAAAACCATCGCAAAGGCAGCAACAAATGGCAGCCAAAGCACTGCGCCGACACCAGTCAGATACTGTACTAGCCCACAAGCAACTAACGTTACAAACGTGTATACCTGCAAAAACAGACCATTATTTATCTTCAAGTAACCTCCATCGTTCGACGAAGTCGCACAGCCGTTTTATTCACTTCAAAATAAATAAACAGGTATCGAATAGAAGACAGTAGGGCGAAGGCAATAACCGAGTATGCATAATCACTTATAAAAAATGGCAGCGCACCAAAAGCCAATACCACCACCATAAGTTGCTCAAGCTGAATGCGAAGGAAATACTTGGGAGAGCCATAAACCAACTCAAGAACGGTCAATGGGCACACCGCTAGCGCCATAAACAAATACGGTAGCATATAGCGAGAAGTTGGCACTGAAGCGACCCATTCAGCGCTAAACCCTAATTGCATCACTATGGGGTAGAAAATGAAAACTCCAAGCACCGCCGTAGTCCCCATAGCAAAGAGTAACCGGCGCACCTTGGAAAATTCAGCGTAATTAAACTGATTGCGTCTAAAGTCGACAGACCAAGTGGAAAAAATAGAGTTTCTTACAGCGTTACCAATGATAACAATAGGCGCTAAGCAAAATCGGCTAACTACGGCGTAATAACCGGCTACAACAGGACTGAACCACACGTTAATAAGGATAACGGGTAAATTATTATTCACCATCGCCAAAATCTCAGCGCTCCCAACTTTGACAATATGATGTTTGTGCTTACGGAAAAACAGTGACAAGGATGAAAGCGAGAATTGCTGTAGATTCATCACGTTTCTTGGTAGAGAGTAACCAATACATAGCAACATACACACTAGCAACGATGCTCCCCAAGCCCAATAGAATGCACTCAAGTCTTCACTGACAGCAATAAGTAACAACACTAACATCGAAATCGATGTTCGCTGTAAAGCTAGTGACTTCATTTTTTGAACTCTCAGCAGTAGATTCTCAGAGATCAAAACCCATGCATGTGCCAACGTTAACATCAGAGTTTGAAGAATGGGACGGTCAAACAAACATGCAATGCCCATAGAATAAATGACCGACGCACAAACACTAAATAACAAGCAAAAAGAGACATTTTGCCCTAGCTCGTTACTCTGTTGTTTTGTCAATAGCAGCTGTGATGCAAACGTACAAACTTGTGCTCCGATTAAGGCAATACTGTACGTTAACGCGTATGAGCCGACTTCCGACATCCCGTACCAATGCGAAATCAACCATATCGAACCAGCCCCAATTAACTGAGACAATATCGATGATGTCGCAATAGTGGAAATGCTTTTAAGCAAGCTCACTAAGAGCCCTCGATATTGAGTAAATCCATACTACCTTGAGCAATAAAACGCAGAGACTCTTCACCCACAACTCGGTCATCACTCACTTGATTGAGTACTCCAAAAGCTCGCTGGTCCAACAACGGCGACAACTTATTTAGTTGATGCTTTATTTCATTCGCCGTATGTTGATCAGATTTGACCACGACAATCAAGCTATCCAAAAAGCGCAATAGGAGCTGTGCATCCTTACTATCATTCAGAGCTGGAAGCTTTATGATGACAGATTCAAAACGCTGACAAAGTGCCAACAATGCAGATTCACATTCTGGGCGAGCAAAAAAAGTTAATGGTGATTCAGCCAGGGTACCAGGGGCGATATAAGACAATCCCTGTGATATTGGCATAATGACTTGCTCAATATCGAGTTGTAGTGCTTCTTGTAATGATGAAGACTTGTTTTCATCACCTATTTGTACCGAACTCAATTGGCTAAACACCAAATGACTAAACCCAGCAATTTCTTCCTGTACGTTAAACTTAGGGGAACTGCAGTGACTGTCCGCAACAATATCTCTTGTAAATTCGCCTTCTCCACGATAATCCAAATCAAGCAGTAAAGTTGGTTTCACTTCACTGACCGCAGCAGCTAATAATAACGCCGTCGTCGTTGCACCTTCTTGTCGGTATGACGATACGACACCGACACACTGACTACTTGGGCGAGCTAAAGATAATGCGGTATAAGCGCCATTTCCGATCTCGTTGGCATATTGGTTGGAACGAATTTGCTTACCTAACATCCATGTCGACATCGGTTCACTTGTAAATGAAGGCATGTCAGTTAGTGGAATTAATCCAAGCTTTGCTTCCAGCTGTGCAAGAGTTGTTATTGTTTGCTTTGTGGCTGCTCGAATAATGACAACCAAAGCACTAACTAGCATTGTCATAATACTTATCATCACGACTAACAATGGCTTGTTGGGTTTCGCTGGACGCTCACTAGCCACCGCGGGATCATAAATTCGTGCATCTTGCTCTCTATACGTCGTATTAAGAGTATGCTCAGTAGTACGCAGATAAAGCTGCTCATACAGCGATTGCTTTTGAGTAAGATCTGCCATCAAGCCATCATAATGATCACGCTTATCTGCAAGTGCAAAGAAGTCTTTTTTATGCAGAGCTAAGAGCGCTTTATAATGATTTTCTTTGATAAGTTCTGCTTGATATTTTTGCTGAAGCCCTAATTTTAGCTCATCAAGCAGGCGTACAGTTTGCTTGTGAATCACCTCAATTTCAGCATTGGCCTCAAGAACTTTAAGGTGTTTAGGTCCATATCGTCGATTAAGATCTGATAATTTCCGTTTTGCTTGTATAAGTGCAATTCTAAGATCTTGTAGCTGAGGGTGGGAGGAGAAGTCAGGCAACGAGGTGAGAGTCCCTGTATCACCTTTCATATATTGGCTCACCAATTCATAATTAGCTTGAGCAGCTAAGCGCCTCTCTTTTGCATCCGCCAATTTATTGGTAATAATCCCAAGTTCTTCTGTTTCAAAACCATCAACACCTCGGAAGGTCAGTAACCCCTCGCTTTGCAAAAATGCGTCTATTTCTTTCTTTTGCTGACTAATTTGTTGTTTGAGTACACCTAGCTGTTGCGTATTCCATCGTTTAGCTTGCTGGGTTTTAGCAATTTTTTGCTCCACCGTATAATCAATAAAAGCTTGTGCCACTGCATTTGCGATTGTTGAAGCTTGTTGTGCGTTCGTAGATTCATAAGACACATAAACTAATTGAGTTAAGCGGACTGAAGTAAATGTTAGGTGTCGCTTCAACTCTTTAACCGCATGGTTAATGCGTAGCTCTCGAGGCAGTGTCCAATCGCCATTGCCAGTTAACGTTGAACCATTAAACTCTTCATTTTGTTGCAGTTCTAACGCTTCAACAGCTTTAACCAACACGACTCTAGATTGCATTAGGTTAAATTGCGTTTCATAGTACTGTGAGCGAGCAGAGTCATAATCTTCGATCGGATCAACCGGAGAGACATTGTCCGATTGCGCTTTAATCAATACTGTCGCAGTCGAGACATACTTAGCCGTCATCGACCAAATCACTGGCAGGCTTAACCCCGTTACAACTACTGTAACCAGCAATAGCTTAAGCCCATGAATTTTCAGAGCAGCCAAAAACGGTGCAAAGTTAACGTTACTTTCTAAAGGTTTACCACGTTCTACCATTACTTTTATCACCTTAGAAAAAGCTCTTCTCAACAATAACAACATCGCCGGGATAGACAGAGTGTGTCATCTCGACTTTTTTTATCATTTCTTTTTTCCCTGAAGGGCGAATGTTAATATCACCTCTATCAGCCCGATCAGTGAAGCCACCGGCCATAGCAATCGCTTGTTCTACAGTAAGTTGGGGCTCATATTCGTAGCCATTAGGGTTTTCAACTTCCCCAAGAAGGTAAAATTTACGGAACCCTTCCATAGTAACGGTCACCATTGGCGAGCGAATAAACCCAGCTTTCAAACGAGTTTCAATATCATGCTCTATCGAGTCTGTCGTTTGTCCTGAGAGCTGTACTCGACCTATATAAGGAAAATTAATATCAC
Source organism: Vibrio sp. 10N.247.311.49 (assembly GCF_041467655.1). Classification (NCBI taxonomy): domain Bacteria; kingdom Pseudomonadati; phylum Pseudomonadota; class Gammaproteobacteria; order Vibrionales; family Vibrionaceae; genus Vibrio; species Vibrio sp. 10N.247.311.49. Next base: position 160,491 of record NZ_JBFSVA010000001.1, on the reverse strand, counting down.
CACGCTTGCCTATCTTTAAAGACATCGACATTTCTTTCTCCCCATACACCCAGATTCGTATCTGGTCCCCTGGCCCCAAAAGGTACTCTCGAGTCTCACTGTTAGCCGGATGATGGCTATTTTCAAGAGTCATGGAAGTAGTATTTTTCACTTCTTTTTCAGGTGCTATCGTGTTTGCGGCTGCAGCAAAACTAATACAGCCCATCAACACACAGTAACCTAATAACAGTAGCTTTATTTTTTTCATCTCTAGATCTGTACCTTTAGTGCCAATCCAATTGTGTTTTTGTCATAGCCAAGTTTACGACTCACCGAGGATTGGGAGTTATCTCCGATGAAAAACACGACTTCATCCTCGCTCGAACGTTTGCGGGCGAACTGATAGTTCAACTCAAGCCTAATAGAAGGCCGAAAATCATATCCTAACGTGACTGACGCAACGTCTAGATCATCCTTTCTATCATTCTGTTCTACCCGATAGTCATCGACTTCTCTTCCATAATCAACCGTAGTACTTAACCTCTCGACCCACCAATGATGTTCCCACGATAGACCGACCTTAGTGTTAAGAATATAACCACCTTCTTCCGTTGGGTCTTTGACTCTACGCCAACCATATAAAGACCACTTCGAATGCTTGAGTGGTTGCCAGTTAATATTGGCGTCCCAATTTAAACCACTGAACGATTGTGCCTCTCTGTTATTCGGAAAACGCTTGTACAACCAAGCTAAATCAGTCTCTATTAACAGCTTTCCCGTTCTTTGGGACTTCAAACCGATAAGCGCATAATGTTCACTCGAATCCTTAGCCGAATTCGCTTCATAGCTTCGTAGGTTACTAATTAGACTGTATCGAAAACGAGTCCGCGATGAATACTGGTCGAACAATTCAGCAGTTATAGTATTTTCGTTCCATTCCTGCTCCTTTATATAATGGTAGAAGTCACTGGATGCGCTTTGAACTTCGTCCAACTCATCAAACGCTATATCTTTAACCTGCCACGCAAGGTCTAATTTCCCCCGCCCCTCAGGCGCACCATAGCTATATCGTATCTCACTATTTAAGAACCGGTTTTGTAACGGTGTATTCACTCCAAAAGACGTAAACTGAGTAGGATTGAAACCTTCCGTTAGCTCTGTCCCCCGTTCTTCATGCCCCCAATCTTGCTGGATAAACCAATCAAGACCGTGCTTAAGCCCGAACCTCAACGAAGATCGAAACATTAAAAAATGGTCGGTGTAATCATCATCGCTTGCACTGTCGTAGCGTGAATAATCACCAGAATACACCAACACATAGCGGTCCTCTCCACGCTCGCCTACTGCACGCAAGTACGGTGTTAATTTGGTGTAAGCTGATGCAATCTCGTTCATAGGGTTAACTTGGTATGTCACATTTGAATCCTGACCATACTCAGCGCCAACTTCTGACTGGACATCGATACCCGCTACTGAGATATGCGACTTGGGAGTAAGCTCTGCATGACAAACTTGGCTAACAAAACCAAATAAAACTACAGCGCTGATACTTAGTAGGCTAGTACGCCTTTTCACTAACAAACCCTTTAAATACCGTTAGAAACACTATTTTAATGTCCAACCAAAGCGACCAGCTCTGTAAGTAAACGATGTCATACTGAACCCGTTTACTCATTTTATCGACGGTTTCTGTCTCTCCACGATAGCCATTAATTTGTGCCCAACCTGTTATACCTGGCTTGATTTTGTGTCTAATCATATAGTTAGAGACAATCTTTCGATATTGCTCATTGTGAGCAACTGCATGAGGTCTTGGCCCTACGATAGACATTGAACCTTGTAAGACATTAAAGAATTGAGGAAGCTCATCTAAAGATGTTCGGCGAATAAACGCACCAAACTTTGTCACTCTTGGGTCTGAATGCGTTGCTTGTTTAAAATCGTCCCCGTTCTCCATCACATTCATAGAGCGAAATTTCCATACCTTGATCTTTTTTCCACCCAGACCATAACGATCTTGTTTAAACAAGATGGGACCTTTAGAACTGAGTTTGACTCCGATTGCCACAGCACAAAGAACAGGCGTAATAAGCAACAAAATGAGGCTAGCTAAGACAATATCTTCGATACGCTTGATCACTCCACCTATCCCATCAAATGGAGTACCAAAGATACTTAACGTTTGTACATTACCAACAGACTTGAATTGGGATGCTGATAGGTTATAGCTATACAGATCGGGAACCATAAAAGTATCGACGGTAGTATCAGATAAAAGTGTCAGACAACGAGTGATTCGCTCTTTTGCAATCATAGGTAACGCAATGTAAACCTCATCAATCTGGTTGTGTTGCGCTTGTTCTATCAAAATATCTACAGTGCCAACATAACGAGATTTAATCATATATCCAAACCGTTCTTCCTTACGGTCGTCATACAGTTCAATCTCTATGTCCTGGCTCCTATAATAAATCAGCAATTGCTTCTCCAAAGCAATTGCTGCTGGTGATAGCCCGATAATCGCTATTCTCTTTACCTTTTTGTACTTTTTAAAACACGAACGATAGATCGTAAAAGCAATAACTCGAATTAGAATGGTTGATAACATAGCGCTAGCAAACCAGATATAATACAAGCCATTGTTAAAGTGACTTATTTGACTTCCGACTAAGTCTTCTACGTTATATTTTACGATCTCCATTGCGATCAAAGTAAAGAAGGCTGTCGCAACAATTCGAACAATTGAAGAATCGAGGCGCCGACGTACATGAACACGATATAAATGATAATACTCGCCGAATAACAAAAAGAATGTCGCGACAAAAAACGCCGCTGCCACATCGATTGCGGTTTCATCAACAAATACCGTATTGACAATAACTGCTAAAGACAGATTTATTAGTAAAAAGTCTGTGGCTTTAAATAATGGTGCGTAGCCGTCTTCTGCAATTTTCAGAGCTTGTTTTGTATTCATAAACAAAAAAGACACCTCGAGACATATCGTTAACTGTATTCATTTGATATTAGCCAATTTCTCTCCAATTTATGTGACTTAAACATAAATCTACGAGTTGCCCGCATAGAAGTATAGTAAACACGCTACAGTCTTATTAAAGATATAGATGTTCATATTTAACTTTTATCAAACTCTCTCTCAGTAAAGGGTACACTATGCACCATAGCCATTAAAGAGCACCTTCAGTCGTATATTGGTTTTATTCGCGCGATCTAAGAAAATTGACAATCTACTAACTAAAACTTTGAAGAATTTCGCGAGATATAATCTTAAGAATATCAATAGACCATTAATTTATATTTATTTTAAATATCAAGCCTATTAATTAGTGTCTATATAAAAGCTTTGAATCTATCGAATAAAGTCCAAGTACAAACGAGATGGGTGGGAACGTTACATAAATTGCAGATAGCAAAAAGCCGCTCATAAAGAGCGGCTTTTTTAAAGTGATGCTTGCAGGATAAGTCAGCATAACTCGAACCAACCATCAAAGACTTACAATACTATTTGCAGTATAAGTTCGCATAACATTGCATCGAAAGTCTGCAAATTTGAACAACGACTAAGATTCAACGTAGTAAATTTACTACGCTCCAATTAATCCTCTAGCAGACATAATCGACATGTGTGTAACAAACTTTTGGACAAAAATGGTTTAGAATAAAAGCTCCATTCCATTCAATGGCAGATATCTGCATCTAATCTTTCGGTTATCAATAGCGAATACTTATTATAGTCTCATAGCACACACCATAATCTTCATTATCTCTTCACAATTCAAATTAACCTTTACTATTCAGTTATTTAAAAATTACCGCACTTCATTTTTCCCCTATCTTTGTTAGTTATTATTTCATCATCAATCAAGGCAACGTTCATTCAGCCGACTTAACCTTTCAGGGGATATGATGAAAAAACTAACCAAAGCGATTATTACATGCTTGATGATTGGCTCTATAGGTAGCGGCGCATACTACTACCAAGCTCAGAACGCTCAACAAGAAATGGTGTACACCACTGACATGGTGCGTAGAGGCAACATCAAGGATGTCGTGCTGAGCAATGGTGTGCTTTACCCAAATAAATTGGTTAACGTCGGTGCTCAAGTCTCCGGAGAAATTGAACAAATTGCTGTCGAGTTAGGTCAAGAAGTCCAGCAAGGAGAGTTGATCGGACAGATAGACAGCCTCACTCAACAAAATGAGCTAAAAGAAGCGCTTGCTTCTCTCGACTCTATCGAGGCGCAAATTCGTGCTAAGCAAGCCATGATCAAGAAATCAACCTCCACCTTTGAGCGCTATAAGTCGATGCTAAGTAACAAGGCGTCATCACAAGCGGATTACGACAGTGCTGAAGCAGAGCTTGCTATCTACGAAGCTGAATTAGATCAGCTAGTTGCAGAAAAACAGAAAGCCGAAATCAACGTCGATACTGCTCGTCTAAATCTGAGCTACACCACGATTGATGCCCCAATGAGTGGCACTGTGGTGTACGTTTCAGTAGAGGAAGGACAAACGGTCAACACCAATCAATCTACCCCATCCATTGTTGAGATTGCCGATCTCGATACCATGGTGGTCCGTGCTCAAATTTCTGAGGCGGATGTTATCCATGTCAGTGAGGAGCAACAGGCTTACTTTTCGATTCTTGGCGAGTCAGATACACGCTTTAGTGGCGTATTACGCTCAATTGAACCGGGCCCGACCTTAATGAACGGTGATGATAGCAATCTAGAAATTGGCGACAGCGATGCGATCTACTACAACGCACGCTTCGAGGTGCAAAACCCAGACAGACTCTTACGCATTGGCATGACAGCTCAGGTGTCGATTGTTCTTGATAGTGCGGATGATGCTTTGATGATCCCAGCGCAAATACTACAAAACTCTGGCAAAGATGGCTTTCAAGTTCCTGTTATTCAGGGTGGAAAAGTGGAGCTAAGACAGGTCGAAGTTGGGCTTAACAATAATATATATGCAGAAATAACATCTGGCCTTCAAGAGGGAGATGAGGTGGTGGTTGGTCAAGCCTCGTCAACCGCGTCTAGCGATATGCCCATACGCGGCCAAGGCCCAATGAGGATGTAAGCGATGAATAATCCACTACTAGAAATCAAAGGCGTGAGCCGAGCGTTCCAATCTGGCGATCAAGCACTCACTGTGCTGAACAACATTGACCTAGCGATAAATCGAGGCGAGATGGTGGCGATTATCGGCGCTTCTGGCTCAGGAAAATCTACATTGATGAACATTCTTGGTTGTCTTGATAAACCATCCCAAGGCCAATATCTGATTGATGGTCAGGATGTCTCAAATATGGATGCTGATCAGCTTGCACAACTAAGACGAGAAAACTTCGGCTTTATTTTCCAGCGCTATCATCTACTGAGTGACTTAACGGCGCTTGAGAATGCAGAGATCCCTGCTTTGTATGCGAATACAACCAAAGAGCAACGCCGTGAGAAAGCCGAGCAGCTACTCACTCGATTGGGTTTAGAGGAGCGCCTTGATCATAAGCCCAATCAATTAAGTGGTGGTCAGCAGCAGCGTGTGAGTGTCGCCCGAGCACTGGTCAATGGTGGCGATGTGATCCTTGCTGACGAACCGACAGGTGCGCTCGATAGTCACAGCGGCAAAGAGATGATGCAACTTATTCAGGAGCTTCACGCTAACGGACATACCATCATTCTTGTTACTCACGACCCTAAGGTTGCCGCGTTTGCTGATCGAGTCATTGAGATCAAAGATGGTCAAATCATCCAAGACCAGCAAAACCACGATAAACCTAAATCAAACGTTGTCGCTAAAGAGAACAACGCGATCCAAGATCACAACAAACAACTCAGCATTTTTCGCTATCTAGAGGCGTTTAAGATGGCGTTGCTTGCGATGTCTAACAACCGTCTACGAACCTTTCTGACCATGTTAGGGATCATCATCGGTATCGCCTCGGTGGTATCGGTTGTGGCAATGGGTACTGGCTCCCAGCAAACCATCCTTGAGAACATGGCAAACATGGGCACCAACACGATAGAGATAAAACCCGGAACTGGCAGGGGTGATAAACACTCGGGTCGTATCCGAACGCTTACTGCGGATGATGCCAAAGTGCTCGAAAACTTTGCATTTGTTGATAGCGTGACACCAACAGTACGAGCGAATGGTGCCATTCGTTATGCCAGTGAAGTGCATACAGGAAGCGTTGAGGGAGTGGGTTTAGACTACTTTCGAGTTAAGGGGCTTGAGCTCGATAAAGGGCAGTTTTTCAGTCAAGAGAGTATCGATTCGCTCGAGCAAGTGGCGATCATTGACGCCAATGTCGTAACCGATGTATTTCAGGGGGAGGACCCGATTGGTAAGGTCATCTTTCTTGGTCAATTGCCTGTGCGCGTCATCGGTGTCACCGCAGAGCAAGATGATAGCCTTACCAGCAGCGATACGTTGAATGTTTGGCTCCCCTACTCGACAGTATCGGGCCGATTACTGAACCAAAGCTATGTTAACGACATTACGGTAAGACTCAATGACGAGGTATCAAGTTCAGCGGCTGAACAGGCGATTATCACGCTCATCAAAGCGCGTCATGGTGCCGAGGATTTCTTTACAGTCAATACAGACGCTATTCGCCAAAACATTGAGAAAACCTCATCAACCATGACCATGCTCATCTCAGCCATCGCCTTTATCTCGCTGGTTGTTGGCGGAATTGGGGTAATGAATATTATGTTGGTGTCCGTTACCGAGCGCACGAGGGAGATAGGCATTCGTATGGCCGTCGGAGCCAGACAAACCGACATCCTGCGCCAATTTCTGATTGAAGCTGTGTTAGTCTGTGTTTTAGGTGGCTTGATGGGAATAGGCTTGGCTTACTTTGTTGGCTTTGCATTAGGGTATATGGGTAGTGACATTCGAATGATTTATTCAACAAGTTCTATCATCGCAGCATTCAGTTGCTCGACTTTAATTGGCGTTGTCTTTGGATTTCTACCCGCGAGCAATGCCGCCAAACTCGATCCAGTAGAAGCACTAGCGCGAGATTAAACCAAAAACGCCCCATTCCTTATGGTGTGTGTGGCGAACCTTTACTAGGACAGAACATTGAAACTACTCTACAAATTCTTCTTCACTTTCTGTGTGACTAGCTTTACATCGGTGGGATTAATGTTGCTGCTGGTCACGCATAACTTATCTACGGGTTTCAATGATTACGTGGAAGCTGAGGAATTAAAGCATGTTGCCGCGCTACAAGAGCAATTGACTCTTTTTTACGACCAAGAAAAGAGCTGGGAGTCGTTAAAACAAGATGACGCATTGTGGAAAAGTATTGCTAACTTTCATCGAAAAGCAGACCAATCAACACAAGAGGCGGAGAGCGAATATAGCTTGGGTCGCTTACTTCACGTACCGAGACGAGTGAGTCTTTTTGATGCCAATAAAGAGGTGGTGATCGGGCGTAAAGAGTTTCACCCCGATGCGCGCAACCAGCGCATTCTGCATAATGGTAACTTAGTGGGCTACCTCTCATTCATACCCGCTCAAATTAATAGCTACAGTGCAGAGAATGAGTTTCTGGCCAAACAAACCAGAAATTACTACACCATCGCACTTGCTGTGGTTATTCTGTCATTTGTTACTGCATGGGTTTTCTCGCGACATCTTGTCTCACCCATCAGTCGCCTTATATCTGGTACCTATCGAATGATTCGAGGCGATTATCAAGTTCGCGTTGAGAAACAGAGCAAAGATGAAATTGCTCATCTGGCGGAAAACGTGAATATTCTGGCGCAAACCTTAGAGCAAAACCAAAATAACCGATCGGTATGGATGTCGGATGTTTCGCACGAGCTTAAGACACCATTAACCGTGATGCGTGGACAACTGATGGCCATTCAAGATGGGGTTTTCCAAGCCGATGAAAAGCGCATTCAACTAATGGTGGATCAGGTGGATTCATTAAGCCGCATCGTTAACGACCTGTACCAACTCTCTATCACCGATGTCGGTGGACTCTCCTATAAAAAAGAGGTGGTGCAGCCAGTACAATTGTTACTGGAAGTGTTGAGCGGATTTGAAGCAAAACTCGATCAAAAGCCACTTTCTGTTAACTGTTCGACGTTAACCCCCCTGCTAAACAATGAACGTTGTCAGATACTTGGCGATAGTGACCGCCTGAAGCAGCTATTTACTAATTTATTGGAAAACAGCTACCGATATACGCATGCTAAAGGGCAAGTGAACCTAATTGCTCAGATTGAAGATCAAGACCTCACATTAGTCTTACAAGACTCGGCGCCAAGCGTACCTGTTGAGATGCACAACAAATTGTTTGATCGTTTCTTCAGAGTCGAGTCCTCTCGAAACCGCGAACATGGCGGTTCAGGGCTAGGCTTGGCTCTGTGTAAACAAATTACCGAAGCGCATCAAGGCATTGTTATTGCTAGTAATTCCCCACTTGGCGGCCTAAAAGTGACCATCCGATTACCACTGTTTAAGGAAGTAAACCTATGACGAAACCTCAAGTTTTGATTGTCGAGGATGAAGCTCATATCGCAGAAGTTCTGGTGGCGTATTGCCAAAACAGTGGCTTTGAAGCAACACATCTCGCGAGTGGTTCAAACGTCATCAACCATATCAGAACTCACCATGTTGATATGATGCTGCTTGATTTAATGCTGCCAGATACCGATGGCATGGATATTTGTAAACAGGTTCGGGCATTTTCTCAACTGCCAATTATTATGATTACGGCAAAAAGCGAAGAGATTGACCGACTGCTGGGGCTTGAGTTTGGCGCCGATGATTATATCTGTAAACCATTCAGTCCACGCGAAGTCATCGCCCGCATCAAAACGGTGCTGCGCCGAGTGACACCGATAAATTCGGCAAATCAGCAAGCATCCATGATCATCGACTCTGGTTTTGAAATGAAGCCTGATGAGTTTGAAGTTCGCTTTGAAGGAGCTTTAATTGACCTGACGCCACAAGAGTTCAAGATCCTAAAACTGTTTCTTGAGAACACAGGTCGAGTGTTCAGCCGTGACGATATCTTAAATCGGGCTTATTCAGACACGGCTGATGTATCGGATCGCAACATCGACACTCACATCAAGAATATTCGTAAAAAAGTAGGCCAAGTCTCTACGGGCGAATCACCAATTCGCTCTGTTTATGGTGTTGGTTATAAGTTTACTCAACGAATTTGAGAGGTAAGTATTGCAGCTTCAGATGTGCTCGTAACTCGTATTGGGGCAAAACCTTCCTAGAGTTATCACGTAAAATAGCAAAGTGAGAATAACGTTTGCTGTCGGAAAGCCGCTAAATAAAGCTTTCAAACCTTCTGGTCTACCTGTCAATTTCACCGTGAAATCCGACATCAAAAAGTAGGTTAACTGTATGTTTTATAATGATTAATTTTGGTTGCAAAAATTACCATTTTTTTTTAGAAAAAGCATTCCGAACTGAAGGGGCTCAATATCTGACACTATTGACCGCAGGTAGCGCATAATAGAGCTACTTTTTGTGGTTATGGTCGTGTCTGTGCTTTAGCTAAGCTAGCTCCCTTTAGATTTGACACGTAAGATTTAGGGGAAAGATAAGTTCATTTCGCAGGTTGCGATTCGCACACTGCGAAATGAGCGTCTAACTCGAAAAAGTGCAGGTATGAGTTGTTTCTCTACTCGAGAAAAAATTGCAATAGTTCAACGACCGAGGAAACACCTCTACAGTTGATTAATAAGTAATGTACATGCTTTGCACATTAGCTAGCTCTGTTGCTGAAATTATGTTTTCTGAAACGTTTTGGGCTAAATGTTGCTCAGTTGTGGGCTAGCTAACTTAAAATGGGAAGTGCTCTTCTTCATACGCTTCAACCCAAGTCACCAACTTTTCAAGTTCGTCACCTTCGGGTGTGCCTGGTTCAGCCACATCAAACAGGGATTCAATTCTCTTCATAACGGCTTTATATTCGCTTTCTGAGAATTCTAGCCCTAGTTCATCCCATGATACCGTTGCAAGCTCATCTGCATGGGCAGTATCGAGTGTGATACCATCAAGTAGTTCTTTTTCTGACAACCTTTTCTTGTTCATAAGTCGTTTCTCGATTAAAAAATGACATAAATAGTTTATAGCAAAATGGGCTACTAGCCGTAATGTAGAACCTTGTTCGAAACACGCAATAGGGCAGAAATAATTCACGAAACAGGTTGTATCGCAATTGTGCAACAGGCTGTTGCAAAATTAGAAGATTGGAGTTGTTGCAGAATTTGCAACAACTGAGTTTTTCCTCGAAGCCTTAGTAATTGATACTAGACAAGGATGTATCCGAGTGCTGAACCCACAACCATTATGATGATACTGGTTAATGTCATATTGTTGTCGACCCATTCATCAAGCTTACTCATTCGAAGTTCCTCTTTCTTTGCTAATCATGTCAAAACCATGTTCAACACCATAAATTACTTCACGTAAAAGCGTCTTATTTGGTGAGTTCAAATTAGCAATGACTCGACCAATTTCATTGCCCAAGTTACAAAGTTCAATATCACCATCTGGAAGGCTATCAAGCGCTAACTTGAGGTTTGAAAGAAAAATATCAGGGTTCAGAAAATCTGAACTAGGGTTATCTAAAACCTCATTTCGATCAGCCATGAAATCATCTGTAACCCGCTCTACCTCATCGGCGAAGGATAGCCAATCAGGCTTTGTTCCACTCTTGGCAAGCAAATCACTGTGCGCATTATAAGGAGTCATCCCTTTCAACAGCTCTTTTTCGGTCAACTTTTTTTTGCTCATCGCACACAACCTAACAGGATATTTAGATTAGTTGGAGTATAGCAAAATCAGCTAGACTGCCGTTAGGACGAATGCGCTGAAACAAACTTTGGGGCATTTCCATGTTAGAAAGTGGGACGAATAAAACCGATTGTAAACAAACAAAAGCCACCAAGCTTAAACTTGATGGTTTTTATTCTTAACTGCTTGTTCAGCAGGAAGGTTGCTTTCTTCCTGGCCTATTCTTAGCTGCCTATTCGGCAGGACACCAATCTATGGTCAAAGATAAAAGCATGGCTTTTTTCTTAGCTGCCTATTCGGCAGGACACAAGGCAATAACGGCATTCTAGGTTATCAGATTTTTCTTAGCTGCCTATTCGGCAGGACACTGTAGAATATAGTCTCTAACAATCTGATTCTGCATGCTTAAAGTCACAATTCACCAAGATACCCTTTTTCTTCTTACGTCTGTAACTCCTTGTTTTTACTTCTCCGAAAAAGAGCTTTCATAAAAGGGTCAAAAACGTAGGTCAGGTACCGTGCCTTTTCTTTCTTGATTGGTGGCTAAACCATAGCTATTAAAGTTTGCTGCAACGCGCTCTCTAACAAACTCCTTTTGTACAAACAAAATATAACTTTCCCCTGATGAACCGCTGGAGATTGGGATTCGATGAAAACTATCGATGATTCGCTCTTCATTAGTGGCTGGTAATGATTGTCCATCACCAGAGAAATCGGCTCTCGCCATGCTACGTTTGATTCGACGTTTCTTGGAGCCCAGAAAACTTTTCCCAATCGTTTGATTACGGGTAAACCTCACCTCAACCGCAATGTCAGGCACCTCACAAACACTGGAGATCTCAAATAAACCTTCATTTACCATCACAGAGAAATAGGGCTGAAAAGCGAGTCCAACCATCATCTCTTTATCTTCAGCAACAAAGGCAATGGTTTGGCCAACTGTAGATTCGTTCCAGTCCGGAAAACTCACACCTATTTTATTCATGGCTTGTCGGTTATTGACCATAAACAAGTGCATTTGGGATATACACCGTTGAGCCAAACTTCAAAGTGGTCAAGGCACTTAAGCGCAGTAATGGCATAGGCGGTATGAACCGTACTGAGTACTTCTATAGAGGGTATCACGCTCACCCTGATAAGGGCCTGCTCGGATTTGGGGAAATACAAACCAAAGACTTAGCGAGCCACACTCTCACCTCCACCGTGACCGGCTACAGCAGTGATTGGACACCCTATGCTGAGCGTACACAAACGCGAATCAATAACCAAAAGATTGCTCAAAGTGAATTTGACTATCGTGAGGTGACGTCTCCTATCGCTGGGCAGTCTTGGCCACAAATGATTGAAAGCCGTCAATCAGCTTGGGATACATCAGGAAACCTTTTGACCCATACGGTTACGCAATATCAAGGTTACGATGCGCTTAATTTCCCCGATACCATCACACGAACGGTCGAGGATGGTAATGGTGAACGATTTGTTGAAAAAACGAGCACACGCTATCAGCATGATACGCAGCGTTGGTTAATCGGAAAACCTCGTGATGTATCTGTGACCAAATCCAATGGTCACGATTCTCAAACGAGAAATACGACCTTTTCTTATGATGCAAATACCGGGGCTTTGGTTAAGCAAACCGTCGAGCCTGGACATGCACTCTCGTTAACGACGCAATTTGACTACAATGCCAGCGGATTTCGCACCTTAGAGCGTACGACTGGCAGTGGTGAAACGCGTCAATCGACGACCCTGTACGATGCTTTAGGTCGAGTGACGAAACATACCAACGCCCTTGGTCACTTTGTCACGACCACTTATAACAACTCGTGTGGATTGCCCGACACCGTCACCGATGCGAATGGGTTGATGACCCGGTTTACTTATGACGATTATTGTCGAGAAATTAAGAAAACTTTGCCCGATGGTAACTGGGTTGAGCAAGTTTATGAATGGAGCGATGGCGCCGATGCCGGCCTAGACCAACACGGATTGACGCTGGGTGACCGCAGTGTCTTCATGGTGACCACGCAAACCTCTCAGGGCGGTTTATCGACCACGTATTTTGACAAGTTGGGGCGTGAAGTACGCACCAAGCAATTGAACGGTGATGGTAAGACCGTGATGGTTGATAAGGCTTACGATGTTAAAGGGCAGCTCGTTGGGGAAACTGTGCCTTATTTCGAGGGGTATTTTGCAGGGGATGCGACGTACTGGTTACAAACTACTTATGACGCGCTAGGTCGACCTACTGCTCAAACTCAACCAACGGAAGATGTCGGTGACCTTGTTGCGACCACTCGCTATCAAGGTTTAACCGCAACAATAACGGGCCCCGGTACATTTGAGAAGGTTGAGCAAACCAATGGTTTGGGACAAACGGTCCAAATCGTAGAAAATGGTCAGTCAACCCTACGCTATACCTATGATGCAGTCGGTAACCTCACCCAAACCGATACCAATGGACTGATAACGGAGCTGAGTTATGACCAGCTCGGTTATAAAACTAAGATGATTGACCCTGCGATGGGCACTTGGACGTATGGTCACAACGCGTGGGGGGAGCTGGTTTGGCAACAGGATGCGAAAGGACAGCGCACCACATTCACTTATGATGCACTCGGTCGTAAAATTAATGAAACTCGCCCAGATGAAATCAATCAATGGCAATATGATCAATCGTTGAAAGGCGGACTGGATGCCTCCAGCAGCGCTGGCAGTAGCCAGCGTCGCTATACGTACGATGCGTTGGGGCGCACTCAATCGATGACCCTATCCATTGATGGCTCAGAGTACACGACCTACTACGAGTACAATGAAGAAGGTCGTCTCAGTAGGGTTACCTTCCCGTCGGGGATGAATTTAGATAAAGATTACGATGTGAATGGTCTGCTTAAGCGAATGAGTATCCCTTATTCTGATATTTGGGATAGCCAATACCTGCAAATTGAGGAAGCGTTAAAAGCCACCTCAGAGCGCATTGTTGAACTCGAGATGCAGGCTTATGAGCTTGAGAAAAGTGCGCAATTTTATATCGAAGAGTCTGAGCGTTTACGTCAAGCGGCAGCGCAGTTGTTTGCCAAAAGTAATAGTTACCAACATACCGCCAACAAACTCAGTGCCAGCGCGAGTTCGATATTTAGAAGTGCCAATATTAATGCTAACCGCGCCGCGAGTTATCGTCGTAGCGCACAATATTACTGGCGAGCTTTTGGTAATCGAGTGTTCAGTAACTACAAAACACAAAATGGCTACGCGTATTACAAATATGACCGATGTACTAAGAAAGATTGGAAAGGAAATTGTAAAAAGAAAGAGTATTTTACCGCTAAAGTACCATTATGGATGGTTCAAACTCACCGCTGTACGACGTGGAAAGGCAATAAGTTTTGCTTCAATGGTGCTCAAGCCAGTATTAACTTAACGCAAGTTTATAATCAATGGGCAAACCACTATCAAGCGATTGCGAATCGTCAGCGTGCTCAGGCAAACCAAAAGCAGAGTCAGGCTAACCACTATCAAGCCGCCTCTGATAATGCAGAGCGTCGCGCGAATGAATTGATTGTGCAAGCTCAGCAAAATGCCGCGTTAGCCAGACAAGAAACCGATTTACTGTCTAACTTAACCGATGAACTCGATGATTTGGTGGTTGCGGAGGCAGAGCTTCAAGAGATAATGGACCAACGTCTAGACGATGATACGGCGGAAATTGTCTGGGTAGCGACCAGTCGTGATAACTTTGGACGAATTGGTGGGGAACTCTTTGGTAATGGAATGTTGACAAGGCGTGATATTGACCGCTCTCGCGGAACGGTTCAACGCATAACGACGGGAATGGGAGATAACTACCTTCGAGACATTCATTATACTTACGATGAGCGTGGTAACGTTCTGCGCAAAGTCAGTGCTGTCCGAAATCAACAAGAGTACTACCAGTACGATGATTTTGACCGTTTAACACAATGGCACTACAGCGATAACCGCAGCGTTGCTCAGGTCGAACGCGATTACCGTTATGATGTGTATGGAAACTTGACGTATAAAACCGGACAAGGCCAGTTTAATGTTAATGCCAACGGGCAATTGGTTGGCGATTACACGTATGATGCCAACGGCAATATGGTTTCAGGTCGCGGAAGAACCATCGCTTGGAACTCGTTTAACAAGGCCAAGCACATTAATGACAATGGCGCGGTTGCTCAGTATGAGTATGGCAGTGAGCGAGAGCGTGTAAAACAGACGTCTGATGGTGTCACAACCTACTACATCAGCCCTGAGTACCAGTTAGAGGTGTCGACCAACGCGGACGGTAAGGTTGTAACAGCGATGCGCCACCGATTTATGGCAGACAGTCAGGCGGTCGCTGAGCACGTGAAAACGTTAATTGGCAGTGAAAAGCAAATTGACCGAACCGCTTACTTCCATCGAGATGCGTTAGGGACGGCAGATTTAATCACCGACCCGAATGGGCAAGTGCAAATAGAGCGTGGTTATACGCCGTTTGGTGAGCTTTTAGCGTCGGCAGAGTTACAAGCCACACCTATGTTTACCAACGCTGAGATGCGCGGTTTCACTGGGCATGAAAATGTCGGTAACAGCAGCGGTCTTATCAACATGAACGCTCGACTTTACGACCCAGCCATTGGTCGATTCTTGAGTGCGGATACGTTCGTACCAGAACCAAGCTTTAGCCAAAGTTACAACCGTTACGCGTACGTTTATAACAACCCGTTAAAATATACGGACCCGACGGGGCATTGGGTGTGGTGGGCCGCGGCCATGGCCTTTTTTGTGGTGAGTCAAACCTTTGAAAACCCGGCTATACAAATGGCAGGGATGGTGGTTGGCGCTATCGCGATGGGGTATGGAGCCGCTGGAGTTTTTGGAACAGAAACTATAGGAGCAGTGATGGCTTCAGGGGCTAGTACCTCTTTTACTACAACTTATATCACGACAGGTGACTTTGGTGACTCGATGCAAGCTGGCGTGTTAGGAGGGCTGTCTGCGGGTGTCACCTATGGGGTAGCTCATGGTGCTGCGGGTGGCACAAGTCCGTTTGGCGCCGCTCTGCCCGTCGCTCATGGTGTGGTGCAAGGCGGCTTCCATGAGCTGCAAGGTGGCAGCTTCAAGCAAGGCTTTATCAGTGGTGTCATTGGTAAGCTTGGTGGTGGCATTGTTCATGACGGTGATAAAACGCTGACGCTTCAGGAAGCCGGAGGTATGGTGATTGTGTCGGGCATTGCAGCGGCGGCCAGTGGAGCGAATAGCCGAGATGCAGTGATGCGCTCTGCTATGAGTGTGATTACTATCTATCTTTATAACGAGATGGGCTGGGTAAATTACCGAGGACAGCGTATGTATGTGGATAAAGAAACATTTCAGAAAAATGCTGCAAATGCATATTTAGCGGAAGAAGCTGGACAGCCAATGTCTGATTATCTTGAAACTACAGCTGAAGAAACCGCTCAAATCGGCGCGAATGTTTTATCTACGATGTCGATTGGGGTTGGTGCATTGAACCCTGTTGCGGGGGGGTACTTGGCAACGGCTGCATGGGGTTTAGACTCCAGTTGGCCTAATTTTATTGGTATGATGATTGGTCCTGCAGGAAAGGCTGCTGGAATGATAGATGATACCGTGTATTTTGGGGCTCCGGTTATCAAGCAAACTGTAGAAAATGTAGGGACAATTAACGATGCCGCGTCAGTCGGTTGTAATACGGTGGTGAGATGTGACTAACAGAGATGATAAATGGGATGTAACTGCTATATGTAGTGTGCTTTGGTGTGGAGTAGGGATTCTTTTTTTTAAAGGTGATTATCTTTTGGCTGCTCTCGGAAGTGTTGTCTATACGATTACGATCATATTCGCACCAGTGCTGAGGCCTGTACGCAATAAATATCCGTACTTCACTTTGTGTATAGCTGTATCGTTTTTATATTTCTTTGGGATTGTATATTTATTCCAGTTAGTCGGTTTAAATAACCTATGGCGGACATTAGCAATGTTTCCTTTAATGTGCTTGGGCTACTGGTTTGGTACACGTAAAGTACGACCTATTTTGAAGGAGAATAAAAGTGGGTCATTTTAAGAAATTATACTGTGCGCTGATGTTAACGTTACTTGTAGGTTGCGGTGGAGGAAGCGGCGGCGGTAGCTCTTCCTCTGCAAACTCAGAGGATACTGTCACTCGTTACAGTAGTGATTATGCAGCTTCTGATTTACGAGTGTTCTTTGCATTATCGGTAACAAGCCCATCCGAGGCTGAAATCGAAGGATATGTTCAAGATAGTTCGTTTAACTATGTTGCAATTAATGGCGGTGACCAGCTAGTTGCTGAAGTTGATAGCCTAAACTTCTCGTTAGCTGAAACATCGGCGGAAGGAGGTGTTTACTATTATGGTGGAGATGTTTCAGCAAGCGCCTCAGAGTACATTGTAAAGTTATTGAGAGGGGATGTTGTTCAAAGTTCACTGGCAGTGAATGAACTACCGTTACCCTTTACATTAACGACAAGCTTTGCAGGCGAAGTGATAGATGTATCATGGGCTCCTGAGGCAGACCATACATACTCTTACCTAGTGGAAACGCTAACTTGTAAAAATAGTATTGAGACCAATATCAGAACTGTGTCACCAGATATTAACGCTGGTGAGCATCTACTTAATTCAGGCTCTTACAATAAGAGCTTGAGTGAAGTGTTTGGTCAAACGCAAGCACAGTTAACTCAAGGTTTTGATAGCTGTATATTTGAGATGGATATTATAGCGAGCAAGGACTCGTTACCATCGCAAACCAATGGACAGTTAACTTTTGATGTTGTTCAAAAAAGAAAGCTCATAATAGAGCTTTAGCCTTGTTATAGATAACCTGTCTAGTAATCTAGCGCCTTTCTCTTTGTTGAATTATTTAACAGGAGAGAGGCGTTATTGTTTGAATAAAAACTCACCCCAAGGTTTGATTTATTCCCGTGCTAGTCTGGCCTTGAAGCTAATACTCTAAATCATAATTGTCCAAGAATGAGTTACGATTTCAACAAGTCGGCTTGTACGATCTAGTCGTGACTAACAAGCCGATGTGTAAGATCTAATATGAGTTACTACAGTTTAAGTGAACGCTGCAATAACCCTCTGCTTAAATTGACCTAATCTCAGCTCATCCAAAGCTAAAGTGAGTCCTACATTATTTGAGTTGATAACATCTGAAGCTTCTCCCCAATTAAGTAGGCTTGGGTGAGGTCGATCAGATTGAACGCTTCCCGACACGGTACTCGGTGTCAGGTGCTTTTCATCAGTAGCGCTCGGCACATTATTCTCTTGTTTAATGTACAAGCAGCTATCAGGAATATCCTGCTCAATTCTTTCAGCAAACCCAATCAAATTTTCTTCGGCAAAGGTATACAACCAGGCTTCTTGATTGGGTGAATCATTAACTCTCAATATCCTTCCAAGGACTTGTCTAAAGTAAAGCTCCGTTTTTACCGAACTCATATGACAGCAAACCTGCAGCCTTGGAATATCCGTTCCTTCACTTATCATCCCAACACTGACTATCCACTGAACGCTTGAATGACGAAAAGATTCAATTTCATTTAACGGATTATCGTGATGATAAGTCACTATGCATGCTGATTGATTAAAGTGCTCAACAAGTCGCTTTTGAATGTCTTTAGCGTGCTTAATAGAAGAGGCGACCACCAAGCCTCCAGCACTTGGGGACTCTTGCCTTATCTGCTCTAACTTTTGGCAACCGCTATTTAGTATGTAATTCATAGCGTCTTCGTTGTGAATGACGCTTTGGTAAGAGACATCGGATTGTTTAAGGCAATCAAGAATAGAGGCGAAGTGTTGATTGTCACTGCCAGCCTTAACGCTCAGGTGTTCATTATCGATTAAAACGATTTTAGGGCGGCGGCATACCTTATCTTCAACTGCCTGTTGCAAGCCGTATTGATAATCGCAAACAACCTTACCATCAGGGTCGGAATACTCAGCCATGACGATCGGTAGTCGGTCAGAACGCCAAGGCGTGCCCGACAGCGCCAGAGTGTAACGAGCAAAGCCTTGGATCTTAGAAACAATTTCTAGCCCCCATGAATTTGACCGCCCCTCGTCATCAAACGAACAATGGTGGATCTCATCAAATATGACTAAAACTCGATATTTGCTGACGGTGTACCAAAAGTTTTCATCCAAAAAACGGATTGATTGGTAGGTGTAAGAGCCTCCAAGAGAACCCAAACCTCCATTAAAGGAACATTCGAGCTTCCATGAAAAGGTCTTTTGCATCCCTTCAGCAACAGTCAGAGAGGGCGAGAAGCACAGCACTAAGTCAATCATGCCTATTTCAAATAACCGACTCGCAACCTCGGCGGCCATAACGGTTTTACCCGCTCCAGGAGTCGCTTGGCAGAAGAAGTGTGAATGCTTGTTTGAAGTGAATTTCTCGACAGCTTGATCTGCACACTCGGCTTGCCATGCTCTTAACATTGAGGAGCCTTACTTTGGGCGACTTGCATCCAGTTGGTTAGTGCATTAATTCTGCCTAATAGCTTGGCTGAGCGTTCTCTTGCTGCATTAAATAGCGGCTGCATATCTTGCTTGTTGTTTGGGAAACGCGCTAACAACGATTGGTATTCCTCAATCTCGCCTAGAGTAATCGCCAGCTCACCTTCATGCTGTTTCTTCTCTCGCTCTAGTGCATTTAGAGAGCACTCTGGAATTTGAATATCCGTTGAGTCGACCTTAGCTTTCCTATTTCGACCCGATCTAGGCTCAATTGTGAGCGCTTTGAATTCGTTAGTTTGATGGTAGCGTTTGTCTCTGCGAACCCCAATAACAGAAAGCCAGCCTTTCTCCTCAAAAGATAGAAGTTGCTTATAAACATACTTTCGAGCGTCGTCCTTACTCGAGAAGGTTGAAGCACTGTTTAGCAAAGCATCCCTAGCGTCTGTGACGGAGAAATTATCCATCCCTTTCTCAATCAATAGGTTAAACATGTGAGGGTTAATTCTGGTTACTTTCTTCATGTGACTCTTACAGGCAATAAAAACTTAGGATTGCTAAGTATACAAAAATCAGTAAAACTTAGACAATCTAAGTTATCTAAAGGTTGAAAAGAAATGTGTAAGTGCAAAAAGACAACCCCATCCCTGCGAGGCTCAAAGCTGCGCGTAAAAAAGCCAAGATCACCCAAAAAGATTTAGGGGTGAAAATTGGTATGGAGCAGAGTTCTGCTAGCGGTCGTATGAATCATTACGAGAAAGGCAGGCATGTACCCGATATTGGTACGCTTGAACGTATGGCTGAAGAATTAGATGTGCCGCTAAACTACTTTTTCTGTAGGAGCGAATTGAGCGCTGAGCTAGCGTGCGCCATTGATAAAATGAGTGATGAAGAGAAGGCGGTGTTGCTGGAAAAACTAGCGTCTCAATGATTTGGTTATCAACATCGCAGTTTTATACTTTCAGGCTACTTGTACTTAACAACGTACTCAGCGGTAATGCATCTGTAAATCGGGGGGCGATAATCCTATCCTCTGCTGTAATCGCTCTCATATTGTACGCTGAACCTTTATCTATTTGCTCTAACATCACCTGTTCTAATGAACATTCAAATGGGTTCTCCAAATAGGGGAATTTCAGTATAAATGTCCTAGATAGTACTTCTTTGTTCAACGTACTTTTGTTCTCTTTAAAGCTCATTATCATGGCATCTTTCAAAAAGTGCTTGAGCCTTCGACACTCTCCACGACACATTGAAAACAAGGGATATAGAATTTCATTCTTAGTCAGTATTGGCGTTGGCTCGTAGCCCATTCTAGAGGCTAGTCCAGCCACAAATCTAGCAAAGTGTTTCTTTTGTTTAGCATCAATACTGTATTGAGTGTTGGTATTTTTCGCGTCACTTTCAACCTGAAGCAATTTAAAATAATTGATTTCTCTGCGCCAACTCAATCGAGAGTTCCACTGCGGCTCCTTCGCGATAACATCAGCATAAGGCATTCCAACCAATACAAAGGATACACCGGCTTCCTCACTGATATATTTAAATGTATTAGCGATGGTTTGTCTTTCATCCGCAGTCGAAAACTCCACAAGCTCTTGAATCTCATTAACAATAATGAGCTCGACAGATTTACGTTTTAACTGAGTTACCACTCCTTCAGCAAGTGCAATTTCATTTCTCTTTCGTACTGAACGTCCTCCTGATTTTGAGTCCAGATCAACGAGAAATTGAGTCAGAGTATTTTGTTCATTTACTCGACTAGGAATTCGGGTACTTAGGACTGTTTGCTTGGACCAACTCGTTCCTGTATTGAAGCGTGAAAGGTAGTTATTGATCAAAGCGGTTTTTCCACTTCCCGATTCGCCTGTTAATAGGAATGACTCAGGTTCACCGCCTAGTAATTGATTAAAGCGAAGTTGGTCAAATATCGAATAGATCTCCGTAATTTCGGGGTACTCAATAAAACAATTATCGTAGGCTTTCAATTGTTCACACTGCATGGAAGTAAAATTCACGATTAGTAGCCCTCTATCTCTTCAAGATCATCATCGTCCAATGATAGTTGAGTACTAACAACGTTTAATGCTGAATTACTGCTTTCATTTTTTCTAACGATTGAGCCAGGTCCTTCCGTGCCAACATCTCTGTATTTTGCAATCTTAGAAGTGTTCCCTGTTTTAGGTTGGGTGAGCTTTTTGTTTTTAGAACTACGCATTCTCTCAGCTTCCCCTTCAATAAGAGCTTCCATATAGAGATAGGTATCGGCTAAAGACTCTTCATTGACGAGGCTTCGGGTATTCAACCTGCGCACTCTTTGAATTCGCTCATGTTCGAACAACGAAAGTCCATTGGTATACCCACTGTTATCAACCGCTGGGACTTTTATGTATTTCTTTTCTGATTCAAGAAAAACGTAGATAGCGCTTATGTCCGACGGATCGGTTTTTGTCCTGACGAAGAGTTTCCCTTGTGAATTAACCGAATTGTATTTTCGATACTCTATGAGCTCATCCGATTGATAGCATAAATTGTGCAACCTTATCCCAGCGATCCCTATCGTCCGGTGCCTTAACAACCCCAACTCAATACGTAACTCGGCCGCAGCTTGTCCTTGGTAGAAATTTGGAAGCCATTTCGATTCATTCCACTTATGATAAGGAACATTCCTTTCTCGACTATCAGAGTCCATGTGATAGCGGTCGATAACCCATTTATGTATTAACTCCATAAATACAGAAACTCTAACGGCAGACTCTTTTTTAGGATCGTAATCTTTAAGCTGAGTGGGATTTGTGAATGTTTTTCCAGGCAGAGCGTTAACCAACCCCTTGTTTAGTTGATCAAATAACTTTTCTATACCGGTCTTTCTCCACGGTTTGGCAGCTTGGCTGTATTGAATATCCGACACCAAAGGTCTCAAAGAGTCCTCTAGGCTATCACTCCAAAACTCGGCACCATTATCAACGACCAGATAGTCTATTTTTCCATGACATGGCCAATCATTTGTTATTGAGGGATATTTTTCGCTTACCCAGCGCTTGTCTAGCAAAGTACTTAATAGTGCTTTTCTGACGGAATCAAAACTAGGCTCTCTAAAGTTAACGCTGAAGCCGACGATGCACTTACTAAACCTGTCATAGAGCATGGTTAGATATGGGCGACCTAATGGAATATCCAATTCATCATCAATCAGTATGACAGGGACTGGAGTATGGTCAATTTCAACGTACTCCATCGGTTTCGTCGCCTCAATTTGCTGGCCTACAGAACGAAACTCTCTATCTGCATATCGCTTTCCATACCTTTCCACTGCAACATCATAGGGTGGTAAACTATTCACTCTGTCATAAAATGCTCTTTGGCTAATTCGCTTGATTTTGCCTTCGACTATTTCTTGATTGGCTTTAATTACTCGGCTTTTGTAATAGCGGTAAGCCTCTGCAACGCTTAAACGCTCTTTAG
This sequence comes from Vibrio sp. 10N.247.311.49, assembly GCF_041467655.1. Lineage (NCBI taxonomy): Bacteria > Pseudomonadati > Pseudomonadota > Gammaproteobacteria > Vibrionales > Vibrionaceae > Vibrio > Vibrio sp. 10N.247.311.49. The sequence continues at coordinate 137,740 of NZ_JBFSVA010000001.1, read as the reverse complement.
TCAGGTATTTTTTTTCAATCGCTTCATCAATGAGCGACTGTGAATCTGTATGAACGGTTCTATTTCCTTTTTGGGCGTGTTTAGGAATGAGCGAAAGAACGGCTCTCCCTGATTCAAAATACATTTTCTTCCAGCCGGCAAGAACTCGCCAACTCGGTGGAGATAGCCCTAGCTCTTGTTCAACCTGATTTAAAATCGGTACAAGATTTTTTTCTGTCCACCCACCTTTTAGACGTTTTTCAGTAAATTGAATGACTTTAAGACGTCGTAATACTTCTTGTTGAGTTTTTACAGGATAGGTATCAATGGAAGGGAGATACGATTTATCTTCTTCAAATAAATCACTCGGTATTTGGGTTACTAATTCCGCTTCGTTGGCAGAAGCTTCCATTTCATCAATGAAACCAAAAACGTCATCAAAATCTGACGTCATACCTAACACCAAACGTAGCTATTCAAACCAAAATCAGAGCTTCTAATATCAGTATTAACTCTCCCTGACGATAGCCAACAGAGTGTTGATATCAGAGTTTCATGCTCAGACAGTCCTAAGTGGTCGGAGATTTCGCGTAATTGTACTTTCTGTCTACGTTGTATAAATCCGAGAACAGACTTTTGCGCTTTAGTGATGGTATGCAAACCAGAGTAACGATGTAACAGCTTTAAGTTACTAAATATTGGGTCAATACGAATTTGTTTCTCTGTCACTAAAACAAGGCGTTTTCCTTGTTCTTCTAGTGCTACTCGCTGTTTTTCAGCAAATCGGAGCCTGAAGTCTGGTTTTAAAATCTGGCTTGAGTGCTTAATCTCAATAAGAGTAGATTGGTCGTTATGATTATCGGCTAAAAAATCTGGCGTATAACGACACTTGCGACCATTAAAGTAGTAATAAAAACCGTGTGGTTGAGATATGTACCCTTTAACATCAGGGTTATATTCGAGATGGAAACAAAAATCGAACTCTAAAACAGAGAGAGTGCGAACAACAGCATCATTTTTCAAGCTCATGAACTTGCAGATGTTGTGAACGTGAGAGGATTTTTTGGTTTGGTCAAACATAGTGCGCATCACTTTTGTTGTAAACCTACAACAAAAAATAGACTATGCTGACTTATAGTGCAAATTTGCTAACTTCTTTGCAATTTATGCTAAGTTAATTTGCAAACATCATAATGGGTGGGAACCCAGCCACATCCCGGCACACAAGTCACTCGCTGCGGCTGCTCCCTTCCAGGCCTGACCGAGTTCACGAGCTATTGTTGCGGGAGGACCAGGCCCCCATAGATTCGTTTTCTAAGAGGCTTGCCTCAAAGAGTGATTGGATTATTAAGCATCACAGCAACCATTGCAAGCCCTTCCACCCTATTTTTGAACAATTGCGGTCTAAGTGCTTATCCTTTATTCAAACCACTAGAAAATCGCAGGTAAATTCACCATTTACCTGCATTTGTAAGGTTCGGGTTATCTACGTACTAGATATCGATGTCTTCGTTATCTTCTGTACGAATGATGTAGTCTGTCATCCACGCGGTGCCTAATAGACACAACCATACTACAAAGACTGGACTAGGTACTTCGATACTTGGGGTAATCACCAAAGCTGCAAAACCAACCGTTGGCAGTGTCCAACATAATAGTTTATTCCAGCGGAAGGTTTTCAAGCGCGTCAGCGTTTCCATCGATGCCATGATGCCCGTTACACACAAGGCAACCAAAGCGGCATAAGGTAAATCGGCTATCCATAATGGAAGTATTAAGCCTAATGACCACCAGCTGTGTCGGCTAGCAGGCTTAAGATGATTTGCCGCCCACCAAATCACGATGATTGATAAGGTTTGAAGTGTGGTAACCCACGGGACGCCTTCAAGCTTGCCTGCTGATTGCGTGACCATGATCCCGACCTGCAAAGTAGTCACAATTAGGCCGGAAATAATCACGACCGACAAACTACTGCGTCTTGAAAAGACCACCATCAATAGCGGGAACAGTACCCACGCACTGACAGACAGCGTGATAGGCTGCAAAGGAAGGGTTAGACCATAAGTGGTCATGGCAGCAAGCAAAGCTAATCCTGCTATGCCTCCCTGCGGTAAAATCCATAAGGCAGGAATGACCATTGCAAGCACCGGGATATCTCCCTCACTTAAACTGATTGCTCTCGCGCAAACAACCGCTAATAATGTGGTGATCAAGAACTGAAACGTTGTAAATACCATAGCCCTCTCCTTCTACCGATCCGTGGTACCATACCAATCGTAGTAATTAACTGGTCACCCTAGCTTGTTAAAAAACTCGATAACCTCGTTAGATTTTTTGATTGGAGAATGACTACTTATCAAAACTTCTTATCAAAAAGAGCGGCCTTGCTCTCAAGCTTTTTCCCTGCGCTATTTTTGAACACTTACTTACTGTGATTGGTATTTATGAACTAGGAACATTTAGTATGGACCAATTTTTGAGCCAAATCTTTGCTGTGATTCACCAAATTCCATATGGGAAAGTAACAACTTATGGAGACATAGCACGTTTTTCAGGATTTCCGGGCTATGCGCGCCATGTTGGTAAAGCGCTGGGTAACCTGCCAGAAGGTAGCAAACTGCCTTGGTATCGAGTGATAAACAGCAAGGGTGAAATCTCTTTAAAGGGTGATTCGTTCGACCGACAAAAGCAGCATTTGGTTAAAGAAGGGATTGAGGTGAGTGATGCAGGAAAGATCAAACTCGGAATATACAAATGGCAGCCCTAGAGCTGCCACTAATCGCTGATTCAACTGGCTAAGTTAAGCCAATCAAGATGCCTTAACAGTGGCATCGATTTCTGATTAACGAACACCAACCAAACGTAGGTCTGCTTGCTGTGTATTTTCTACATCAGTAATTACTGACTTAATCGTGTCCGTTATGAAACGCAGTTTACCGTCAACATGAATCGATGCGCGCATGTTGTAACGGTGGTTAGCTTTAATTTTGTCGTTGTCGTAGCTCAGCTCGAATGCGAACGGTACTTGCTTACCGTCTGTGGTGAACTCTTGAGTTGCGATAACCGTCGATGGTGCATCAGCCAGTGAGATATCTTCTAGCGTAACGGTAACCACTGCATTCTCTGGCAATGCAATTCTTTCACGGTAGCTTACTGTTCCTGAAATCACTTGAGTGTTCTCTGCAACCACTTCTTGAGAAGCGCTCGTTTCTGATGTTGCTTGGCAACCAACAAGTAGGCCAAACGATACTAAAGACGTAATAAGAATTAGAGCCTTTTTCATATTCAATTTCTCTCAACATGTTTGCCGGACTCGGCAAATCTACTCACCAATTATAAGAGAGCTTTCATATTCTGTCTTGAAACCCTATGATTTATTGACAGATATCTGACTAAGCTAAATGATTAACACCATAATCTGACACCCATTTTACGAAGAGGAATGCTGGCGATGAGTCAACCTTTACAAGAATTACTAAGTTTACTTCAGCTAGAAAAACTGGAAGAAGGTTTATTCCGTGGGCAAAGTGAGAACCTAGGCCTACCACAGGTATACGGCGGTCAGGTATTGGGACAAGCGCTTTCTGCTGCTCGTTATACCGTTCAAGACGACCGTAGTGTTCACTCGTTCCACAGTTATTTTCTGTTTCCCGGCGATCCTGAAAAGCCAATCATTTACGATGTTGAGAACCTACGAGATGGACGCAGCTTTAGCACACGCCGTGTAAAAGCGATTCAAAATGGCCGCCCTATTTTCTATCTCACTGCTTCTTATCATGGCGATGCGCCAGGGTTTGAGCACCAGATTTCAATGCCTGATATTCCGGGACCAGAGAACTTTGCCTCAGAAACTGAATTAGCGAGCCACATTGCGGAATTCTTACCAGAGAAACTGCGCAAAACCTTCTGTGGCGAAAAGCCGATTGAGATGCGTCCGGTGACGGTGGTAAACCCACTGAAACCTAAGAAGACGGAAGCGAAACAATACCTTTGGGTAAGAGCGAATGGCGCGATGCCAGACAACCACTTGATCCACCAATACCTGCTTGCCTACGCATCGGATTGGGGATTCTTAGTGACGGCGCTTCACCCACATGAAGTCTCTATCATGACGCCAAATTTTCAAGTGGCGACGATTGACCACTCAATCTGGTTCCACCGCCCATTCAAAATGGACGAATGGCTGCTTTATGCGATTGAAAGCCCAACGGCAGCGAACACTCGCGGCCTAGTGCGCGGCGAGATCTTCAACCAGAAAGGTGAGCTGGTAGCGACAGCAGTACAAGAAGGTGTGATGCGTTTTACTAAATAGCACTCAAATAAATAGCGGATAAACGCTTCTTACAAGCCCCAAATAAGCACAAACAAAAAGAGGCTAGGTTTAATACCTAGCCTCTTTCTTTAATGACGCTTAAGAAAACTCGTCACGCAAAAATCAATAAAACCTACTCAACTTCTAACGTTGGCTCAAACTCGCCTTGAACTCGCGTTTTAATGCCATCACCTGCGTCTCGTAGAAGGTTAAATGGCGATAACACTACGCCTTTCACCGCGCCCTCAGCGGCTCCCTGAGCGAGTTCCTTACTCTTATCAGCTAACAAATTAGCTTGTGCCAAAATACCTGGGACTTCCGCTCGTAGCATTTCAGATTCCGTGACGATGACAGGAATAGTCTGTTCGCGGTAAGACTTACTTTCAGCGAGCATTGGTGGCATTACGTCTACGCGGTATCTCTTTAATTCAGTTAATGTTGGTGGAATAACATCGGTTCTTACCTGCTCGACTTCCGTTCGAACATTTTTCACTTCATCTAATATCGCAGGGATTTTGTTGTCGACCGAGGCTACGGTTTGATTCACATCATCGATCGTCTTTCTAACTTCTTCGACAGTGTTTAACACCTGAGGAGCAAGATCGCTGACATGTTCTGCAAGCGCTAATAGCTCTTCTACTTTGAGCCCTTTGGTGAGGCCCGATATGTCTTCGATAACTTGCGGGTAAGTATCAACGATTTCACCGACTTTATTAGTCAATGAGTAGATGGTGTAACCCAAGTAAAAAATGGCGACCGCCAGTACCAGCTGGATAGCGGTAGATACTTTTGCAAACATGAATAATCCTTTTCTTTATCGCAGAGACGAGATCTAAACTGAGAAGATAGTTAAACTAAAGCGATAGTTAATCTATTACTAGGCGCAGCTTAAAGCGGCAATGCTGTCGTGTACTTCAATGGTTCCATCGCAAACGTCGAGGTCACATTAGAGATACCATCAATGCTATTCACCAAGCGCTTATAGAAATCATCAAAGCACTTCATGTCTTTAACCTGAACCTTCATCATATAGTCATATTCGCCAGCCATGCGATAGAACTCCATCACTTCTGGAAATTCCGACACAGTATTCACAAAACGACCATACCACTCATGAGAATGATCACTGGTTTTAATCAATACGAACGCGGTAAAAGAAAGATCGAGCTTTTCGGGATTCAGTAACGCCACTCTTTTCTCAATAATGCCGTTCTCTTCGAGGCGCTTAAGCCTTTTCCAGCAAGGCGTTGTGGTGAGATTGACCGCTTCAGAAATGTCATTCAATGACAGGGTGCTGTCTTCTTGCAGTAATCCTAATATTTTTTTATCTACGGCATCTATCACACTTTCACCAAATCGCATTTAAAGAGAATTATTTTCTACAAGTTAAGCAAAACAAAGCAAATATGGCAAAGTTTTTCTCTCTGATTGTAGCTAAATTAGAACCATACCAATTACAAAGAATTCCTACACTCGATCAGGAGAACGCTTATGTGCACTGACCATCAATGGATTAACAACGCGATTCGTAAAATTGAAGCCGACTACCAACGCTCAGCGGATACGCACCTTATCAAGCTCGAACTACCAAGTATCGAAGGCATTGATGTTTACCTTAAAGATGAAAGCACACACCCAACGGGCTCTTTGAAGCACCGCTTAGCGCGTTCTCTGTTCTTATACGCTATCTGTAATGGCTGGGTTGGCCCAGAAACGACGATCATTGAATCTTCATCAGGCAGCACAGCCGTGTCTGAGGCTTACTTTGCTCGCCTACTAGGTCTTCCGTTTATCGCAGTGATGCCAAAGTGCACAGCGAAGAAGAAAATTGAGCAGATTGAATTCTACGGAGGCCAAGCGCATCTTGTTGACCGCTCAGATGAAATTTATGATGAGTCTCGCCGTTTAGCAGAAGAGCTGAATGGCCATTACATGGACCAATTTACTTACGCTGAGCGCGCAACCGACTGGCGCGGTAACAACAACATCGCGAACTCAATTTTCAATCAAATGCAGATGGAAGATCACCCAGTTCCAGCTTGGGTAGTAATGAGCCCAGGTACTGGCGGTACTTCTGCAACTATCGGCCGCTTCATTCGCTACCAACAGCATGAAACTAAGCTTTGTGTTGTCGACCCTGAAAACTCTGTATTCCACGAATACTTCCAAACAGGCAATGCGAACGTGAAAGGCAATACATTCAGCAAGATTGAAGGTATTGGTCGCCCACGAGCAGAGCCAAGCTTCATTCCTGGTGTGGTTGACGAAATGCGAAAAATCCCAGACGCAGCAAGTATCGCAACGACACATTGGTTATCTGAAATTCTTGGCCGCAAGGTTGGCGCATCAACCGGTACTAACATGTACGGTGTGCTTCAGTTAGCCAGTGAAATGAAAGCTCGTGGAGAAAAAGGTTCTATCGTGACTTTGCTATGTGATAGCGGTGAACGTTACCTAGACACTTACTTCAATGACGAGTGGGTAAATCTGAATATCGGTGACCTACAACCTTATGCAGCGAAGCTAGAAGCTTTCTCGCAAACAGGTGAGCTGGCTTAAATACAGAGCAAGCACCGACTCCAAACTAAAAAGAGCCTTGATGGGCTCTTTTTGTTTATTCATTCTATTAATCAACCACCAACGAGAACAAATTACTCTGGCTTCTGCTTCGCTTCAAACGCCGCTAGTTGCTCAGGTGTCGCTTTTGGTTGGTGGTTTTGTTTCCACTCATCGTAAGTCATGCCATATACGCGCTCACGAGCGTCATCGATATCCAAGTCTAGGCCTTGTTGCTCAGCTTCCGCTTTATACCACTTGCTGAAACAGTTACGGCAGAAGCCAGCCAAGATCATAAGGTCGATGTTCTGCACATCCTTATTATTGTCTAAGTGTGCTAGCAGACGACGAAAGGTTGCTGCATCTAGCTTATCTTGTTCTTCTTGAGAAAGATCTTTGTATTTAAATTCAGCCACTTTACTTTCCTTTATTCGATTTATTGTATTAATTCGTTGAGCTCTGTTTGTTATACAAAAAAAGCCTGCAATTCGCTAGGAGCAAACGCAGGCTTTTCAATATTGTTACACTATTGCATGTTCATTAGCCGTGCGTGTTCATTAACCGTGACTGCTTCTTCCCACGTTGTCATGGCTCAGCTCTTTATTTAGAACCGCTTCCACATGACCTGGAGAACGTGTTGAGCCAGAAATCAGTCGATACATCGCAGGGATTACGAACAGAGTAACCAAAGTTGCAAAGCCCATACCGAAGAAGATAACCGTACCCACTGCCACTCGGCTTTCATAGCCTGCGCCTGTTGAAGTAATCAATGGGATTGCACCGGCTAGTGTGGTGAACGCCGTCATCAAGATTGGACGTAAACGTCGAGCCGAAGCATCAATGATCGCCTTTTCAAACTCAATGCCACGGTCACGAAGTTGGTTAGCAAACTCTACGATCAAGATACCGTTTTTGGTCACCATACCGATCAACATGATCATACCAATCTGGCTGTAGACATTGAGCCCTTGATTCATCAACACCAAACCTAAGAAGCCACCAAAGATACCCATAGGTACAGTGAACATCACCACCAGCGGGTTAATGAAGCTTTCAAACTGCGCGGCCAGTACCAAGTACGCGACCAGCATCGCTAGCGCAAATACCACTAAGATACTTGATTGGTTCTCTTTAAAGTCTTTTGACTCGCCAGAGTAACTCACTGAAATATCGCCCGGTAGCTGTTCAATCGCTTGTTCATCAAGGAAATCAAGTGCGTCACCCAGCGTGTAGCCTTCCATTAGGTTCGCTTTGATGGTCACCGATTTCTGCTTGTTGTAGTGCGACAAACGAATCGAGGATGCCACTTCTTCAATGTGCGTCAACGTATCGAGTGTAACCAGCTCACCAGACTGAGTTCGCATGTAGATTTGGCTCAAGTCATTAGCATTATTAAAGCTGTTCTCATCACCACGAAGGTATACGTCATACTCTTCACCACGGTCAACGAAAGTGGTTTCACTACGGCCGCCAAGCATGATCTCTAACGTATCTGAAATATCCGAAACGCTAACGCCTAGCTCGGCTGCACGTTGTTTATCTACGGTTACCAATAACTCTGGTGTTTTCTCAGAGTAATCGATGTCCGCACCTTCCATCATTGGAGAGTCTTCAGCCGCTTGCTTTAACAGTTCGCCCCATTTCTGAAGCTCAGAGTAATCAGAGCCACCCAGTACGAATTGAACAGGCTCACTTGAACCACCTTTGAAGCCCGGCATAAATGGGAATACACGTACATCAGGAATACCATTTAAAGATTTACGTACTTCGTTCAACGCTTCCTGAGCGGTTTCATCACGTTCATCCCAATCTTCCAGGATCATGATAACGAAGCCCGTTTGGTCGCCCGCATTACCACCAAACGCTGGTGATTGAATACTAAATGACTTCAAGAAACCTTGACCAAGCAGCGGCATTAGGCGCTCTTCAACGATGTCCATATTGGCAGACATACGGTTGTAACTGGTTGCATCAGCACCACGAACAAACGCAAAGATAACACCACGGTCTTCTTGTGGCGTCAGTTGCGACGGCACTTGTTGCATCAAGCCATAACTACCGCCCATACACGCGATAATGATGATTGGAGCGGCCCAACGCCAGTTAAGAGCACGGCGCAATACCGCGCGGTATCCAGACTCAAGCTTGCCAAATACGCGCTCGACAAACAAATTGAAACGGTTTGGTTTAACGTTCGCTTTAAGGATCTTACTGCCTAGCACTGGCGTTAGCGTTAATGCGACTAGCGACGAGAAGATCACCGACATCGCAAGCAATACAGAAAACTCGGTAAACAATAGGCCAACCATGCCGTCCATGAACGAGATTGGTAGGAATACCATTACCAATACAAGCGTTGTTGCGATTACCGCGAAGCCTACTTCACGAGTACCTTTATAGGCAGCAAGCAGCGGTGACTCACCACGTTCGATATGGTGGAAAATGTTCTCAACCACCACGATCGCATCATCGACCACCAAACCAATCGACAGGATAAGTGCCATCAGGGTAATCAGGTTGATGGAGAAACCGAAGTAGTACGCGGCAATAAACGACGAGATCAGAGATACAGGTACGGTTACCGCTGGAATAAGTGTTGCACGTGCTTGACCAATAAAGATGTAAAGCACAAGGATAACCAAGCCACCCGTGATAAAGAGTGTGCTGTATACCTCTGAGATTGAACGGTCAATAAAGACTGTTGAGTCATAATCGACAGCTAAACGAGTACCGTCTGGCAAGAACTTTTGAATTGCTTCGACTTCTTTATGGACTAAATCAGCCACCTCAAGTGGGTTCGCATCTGACTGAGGCACGATACCCATGCTTACGTTAACAACGCCGTCACTCTTAAAGGTCGAGTTCTCGTTTTCTGCGCCAATGTAAACATCCGCTACGTCTTTCAAGTAGATAGGTGTGTTATCAGAGGCACGTTTAACGACTAGATATTCGAAATCTTCCGCTTCAGTGTAAGAACGAGCAGTACGAACCGACATCACAATCGCATCGTTACGTACTTCACCACCTGGGCTTTCAATGTTCTCACTGTTCAGAGCAGAAGTGATGTCCGAGGTAGTAACGCCACGACCCGCCATCTGCGCAGGTTTCAGCTTCACGTACATTACTTTGTACAAGCCACCTGAGATATCCACCGAGCTCACGCCAGAAATCAAACTAAAGCGGTCAATCAACACACGTTCGGTGTAGTCGGTTAACTGCGTTCGGTCCATCTCCGTCGAACTTAAGTTGATGTAGACCGAAGCTTCACCACTACCATTGTTCTTATAAACAATTGGGTCGTCGGCTTCATCTGGCAATGAACGCTGCGCACGAGCTACAGCATCACGAACATCACTCACACCGGTATTGAGGTCGTAACCAAGCTCAAAAGTAATCGTGATACGCGACATACCGTTACGCGTTGTGGATTCGATCTCATCGATACCACTGATGCCGGATAACTGGTCTTCAAGGTTGGAGGTTATTTGGCTTTCAATGATGGTGGCAGACGCACCCTCATAACGAGTACTGATCGATACTACCGGGCTTTCAATATCTGGCATCTCACGAACCGCGAGCTTATTGAAAGAGACAATACCAAACACAACCAATAGTAGGCTCAATACGACGGCCGCTACTGGTCTCTTTACAGAAACATCAGATAACAACATTAGTTAGCGCCTTCTTGTGCTTTTTTATCACTTGCTGCATCAGCTGGGCGATTAACGGCAAGCTCTTGAACCAAGACGCCGTCACGCATGTTCACGATACCTTGCACCACGATCTTCTGGCCAATTTCGATGCCTTTGTCGATCACGACTTCGTTATCGATACGTGCCCCAAGGAAAACTTCTGTACGAGTTGCTTTATTATCTTCGTCGATAACATAAACGAAACGCTTCGTACCTGAATACTCAAGCGCTTGAACTGGAATGATTGGCGCTTCCACTGGTGGGAAGTCCATATCCGCCGCCACTAACATACCTGGCTTTAGATAATCATTATTGTTGTCGAAGTGGATTCGAACTCGAAGGTTCAAGGTTTCAGCGTTAATACGAGAATCAATGCCTACTACAGTACCAGTGAACTGAGTGTCGCCCCATGCGCTAGTGCGAGCCGTTACTTTCATACCTTTAGACAGTTTAGAAAGGTAGCGCTCCGGGATCTGCAGATCTAATTGCATTACCGATAGGTCATCTAAGGTCACGAGTTCAGTACCTGCAGTCACCATTTTACCGCGGCTAAAGTCGATAAAACCAACAGTGCCCGAGAATGGCGCGCTGATGTGAAGATCTTTCAGATTGGCATTTGCAGCAGCTAAACGAGCGTTGGCGATCTCTACATTGGTTTTCTGAGCGTCAATTTCAGTTTGCGTGATCGCGTTACGTTTCACTAGGCGTTGAAATTCCGCTAGCTTACGTTTCTCGTCTTTTAAATACGCTTGCGCTTCTGCAACTGCTGCTTTTGCTTTGTCGTCATCTAATTGAACCAACATCTGCCCTTTGGTGACATCTTGATTGGCTTTGATGTTGATAGAGTCAACTCTGCCCGCTACTTCAGAGGTAATGATCACAGATTGTTCTGCTTCTAACTTACCTACCAAAGAAAGAGATTGGCTAACTTGGTGAATATCAACTTGCTCAGTAACAACAGTGACAGTGCTAGGGCCCATGCGTTTAGCTAGTGCGGCTGGAGACGCCATAAGAATAGACAAGCTAAGCAGGGTTAAAACAGATTTATGCTTCATAATAATGGTCTGCAAGTAAGGTTTATACCAATCACAGTGAGTAAGTGGTCAGAAATAGCGTAGGGAAAAGGCTTGAGAACAAGGTAGCTCTTTTCAACAGATAGTTTCGATAAGTAGTTATTCTACAATCAAAATTTCTGACGCTGTTCTCGAGCATTTTAACAGGCTAGGATGACATGTTATTTACTACGATTGGTATTAATATCTATAAATGAAATTAACCGTATTCTATCAACTGATGAATGCTGTAACGTCAAGAAGTGTAAATCTAGATTAAATTCCATTTACGTTTCTTGGCGAATTGCACAAACCAAACACAATGTAGAAAGCGAGTTACCTCAAGGTGTTACCTATCACTACGTAAACCTTAGTATAGATGTTCACTTCCCGAGCAATATGCGTACTTTTCGCCATCTTTGCCCAAAAAGGCAGCATTCAACACAAAACCATAAGAAAAACTCTTTACAGGTTTAACGTGTTTGCTATGATGCGCTCCGCACTTGAGAGATGCGTTGGGAAAAACATCTCTTTAGCCTATCCATTATGAGTTAGGAAAAAACACCCTGGAGGGGTTCCCGAGTGGCCAAAGGGAGCAGACTGTAAATCTGCCGGCTCCGCCTTCGATGGTTCGAATCCGTCTCCCTCCACCATATTCTTCTTACCTCTTTTAAGAGTTAAGAGAACAACCTGATTGATGGGCTTATGGGAAAACATCAATTTAGGCTTACTTTGTGAAGAGTAAGACACACCCTGGAGGGGTTCCCGAGTGGCCAAAGGGAGCAGACTGTAAATCTGCCGGCTCT
>NZ_JBFSVA010000001.1:35262-125246 GCF_041467655.1 Vibrio sp. 10N.247.311.49 | reverse complement strand
ACTGCCTTCGATGGTTCGAATCCGTCTCCCTCCACCATATTCTCCTTAATTGGAAAATCGAAAAGCCAACTCATTGAGTTGGCTTTTTTCGTTTCTGAGCTTTATCTCTTACTAAACGTGTCTTCTAAAACAACCCTCAACTTCCTAAACACTAACCCGCTCCTACAAATAACTAAGCGATCTAGCCCATTCAAACATCAGTGATCCCATACTTCTGCATGACGCTCACAAGCCAGATAAGCAGCGCAGCCTAAACAATGGGTCGATATATGTTCTTCGCATTCGTTCGCAATTATCTGTTTCTGCTGCAAAGTAACCTCAGGCTCCAATACGGGTTCAAAGAACTTTGTCATTACTCATTACATCCAAATAAAATCAGTTAGTTAGTTAGTCTCAGGTTAATCCAATCTTTAACTAAGATACATATCATTAGACGCAAAAAAGCCCCTGCTGATTTCTCAGCAGGGGCTTTCTATTATTTGGTGTTATTCCGAATAACTACATCCTATTGATGTTGAGTTAAATCCTGGAATTAACCTTGAATACCAACAATTAACCATGGTGCATTGTTAGTTGTTAGGTCACGCTCTAGATGCCAGATATCAGTGATATCTTCTTCAACGCCATCCGCAGTGTCACGGTAACGACCGCTAAACTGAAGGCTTAGCTGTGCTTTGCTACCATCGTGGTCTGCGCGAACGATTTCAGCATCAACGTACATTACGTCTGTGTGCTGATCACCGTCTAGCTTATTACGCTCAGCTTTTAGGTCTTCAAATAGGCTTGGAGATACGTATTCTTCAATCGTGTTTAGCTCGTTGTGATTCCATGCACCTTGCAGTGTACGGTAGTGCTCACGAGAACCATTGATGAATGCCGCTTGATCAAAGCCCGGTGGGTAGTTATGTGGAACATCGCTTTGTGCACCAAAACCGAAACCACCAGCAGCGCCTTGTGATTGAGGTTGTGTTTGCTCGAAGTTATGAACATTTGGTTGTTGCTTAGGTTGTTCAAACTTGTTCTGACCCATGCCGCCGAATGCTGGCTGTTGGCCACGTGCATTCTGCTGATTCATTGAGCCCTGCTTCGCGCCCAACATTCCGCGTAGGAATTTAAACGCTAGGAAAGCAATCAGACCCATAATCAGAATATCCATGAACTGGATACCTTCAAATGCGCCACCAAAGAATGCAGCTAAAAGACCACCAGCAAGTAAACCACCTAGCAGACCGCCCATAAGGCCTTTCTTGCTAGAGTTAGCTGCTGTGTTCTTACCTGTTTGATCTTGACGGATCGAATTCGTGTTTTGTTGTTTTGGTGCTGGAGCCGTTTTAAAGCTTTTGCCAAATGACTTACCACCACCAAACTTTTTCGCTTCCGCGATTGGCGTCACCGCGACTGTTACCAACAGGATCGCGACTAGTGAGAAAAATCGTTTCATTATTATCCTTTATAGGTTTTTTATCTTTCGACACCTTAATCATACTCGTTAACAAAGAACAATGAAATATTCACCGTGTTTACACATGTATCATAATATTGCGGCTATTAATTGATTACTAAACTAGCGAAGGGATTGACGGCACTCTGGGGCAGCATTAAAATATTGAACGATGTTCATTTAATAGAAAGTACCCATGGCAAGACGAAACGATCATACTCGCGAACAATTAGTGCAATTAACCTTAAAAACGGTAACCGACTTCTTAGAAGAGCACTCTTATCACGAGCTAAGTCTACGTAAAATCGCCAATATGATTGGTTACGTTCCAAGTACCTTAGTAAATGTATTTGGTAATTACAACCTACTGCTTTTGCATGTGGTCGCTCAAACATTAGATGAACTGGCGTCAGAATCCGCTGCAACTGTTGAACAATCGAGCAACCCTCAACAAGCTCTATTCAACCTTGCCTACTGCTACCACGATTTTGCACAGAGACACCCTCACCGTTGGCAGCTTATCTTTGAGCACAACATGAACGGTGAAAACCTTCCTGAATGGCAATCGAACCGCATCGATAGAATGACAGGCATGCTAGAACAGTTGCTAGTAGCGATTGCTCCTGAACATACGAAAAGCGAAGTCGTTAAAGCCAGCCGTGTATTATGGTCTGGAGTACACGGAATTACTCTACTTAGCGTTGATGATAAATTTTTCGCCTCTGAGCCTATTGATGGTAAAGAGCTGATCAATAACCTAGTCTCAAACTACTTAACCAACTGGTAATCATCCAAGGAAAGACAATGAACAACAGCAGCCAATCTTCGCTGTTAACGCAAAAAAGGTTCCTACCCTACTTTATTACCCAATTTCTAGGAGCCTTTAACGACAACATATTCAAAAATGTCCTGTTACTGTTTGTTGCTTTCGCAAGCGTAGACACGCTGCCTATTTCCAGCAATCTATTCATTAATTTGGCCGCTGGCCTTTTTATTCTGCCCTTCTTCCTATTTTCAGCTTTGGCTGGTGTACTGGCCGACAAATACGAAAAATCGTGGTTTATCCGTAAAGTTAAGCTCCTCGAAGTAGTGATCATGTCACTGGGTGCGATCGGATTCATCTACGAAAGCTACGGAATATTACTTCTGCTCCTGTTCCTTATGGGAACGCAGAGTGCTTTCTTTGGCCCGGTGAAATACGCCCTGCTTCCACAACAATTAGAAACAAAAGAACTGGTATCTGGTAACGCTCTCGTCGAGACAGGTACATTCTTAGCGATCCTGATTGGTACTCTCGGCGCAGGCATCATTGCATCTGAAGAAGGCGCAAAGCTCATTGCTGCGGTGTGTATTGTTTCGTTCGCCGTGCTTGGCTATGTATCAAGCTGGTTTATCCCACAAGCGCCAAGTAATGCACCAGACCTTAAAGTAAAGTGGCAACCTGTAAAACTGACCCGCGCGACACTGGCGATTGCAAAAAAAGATCGCCCGACCTTTCAAGCTCTGATGTCTATCAGCTGGTTCTGGTTCCTTGGTGCGGCTTACCTAACTCAGTTTCCCAACTTCACTAAACTGCATCTAAACGGCACTGAAAGCTCCGTCGCCTTTTTACTGGCACTATTCTCGGTAGGCATTGCAATCGGCTCTTTAGCTTGTGATAAGTTATCTAATCACCGAATTGAAATCGGCATCGTGCCAATGGGCAGCTTAGGTATCTCGATCTTCGGTCTTCTGATGGCGATATCCATCCCGGAGTCTTTGCCTGACTTTAGTTCTTTCCATCAATTCGTAACCTACTCAGAGCTGTGGCCACTGTTTGCTTACCTTCTGCTTCTGGGTATCTCTGGCGGTGTCTTTATTGTTCCTCTGTATTCACTGATGCAGTTACGTGCCAAGCCCGACGAGCGTGCCCAAGTGATTGCCGGGCTCAATATCTACAACTCACTGTTCATGGTGGGAAGTGCGGTATTAGGTATTGTTTGCCTTAGTGTTCTAGAGCTTTCAATTCCGCAGCTGTTTATCTTGCTCGCAGTGGGCAACACTTTGGTGATGCTGTACCTATTTTATCAGGTGCCTATCTACGCTTTCCGCTTCTTTACGTGGGTGGTCACTCACACCATGTACAGAGTTAAACATAAGAACTTACATCACCTGCCAGAAAAGGGCGGTGCGTTGATTGTCTGCAACCATGTGAGTTATATGGATGCACTGCTGCTGAGTGCGGTTTGCCCTCGCTTGATCCGTTTTGTGATGGAAGAGGATTACACCAAGTTGCCGCCAATTCGACGCTTCTTGAAAAGAGCTGGGGTGATTCCAATCTCCGCGACCAACCGCAACTCGATTCGAAACGCTTTCAAAGAAGTAGAGCGTGCCCTGCATGAAGGTCACATCGTGTGTATTTTCCCAGAAGGAAAGCTCACCTCTGATGGCGAAATGGCTGAGTTCATGCGTGGTATGGAGCTGATCATCAAACGTTCCCCTGTCCCAGTGATTCCTATGGCTCTTAAAGGATTATGGGGTAGCTACTTTAGTCGTTACAAAGGCCGTGCCTGCAAAGGGTTACCCACTCGCTTCTGGACTAAGCTAGAGATAGAAGCTGGCGAGCCGATTTCACCTAAACAAGCCTCTTGTGAAACGCTTCGACAGTCAGTCTCTGACCTTCGCGGATCATTACGCTAGTTAACCAGCCCTTTATTCATATCAGTTGAACAAGCGTTAAGTTTTCCTTAACGTTTGTTCAATTCATTTAGACTTACTTATCATTTTATTGAACGTATAGTGGTCTCATCACAATAACGCCACAACAAAACAAGACTCTAAATACAATGAACCTAAAAAAGTCCGTTCCATTTTATCTTGCTGCACTGTTTTGCTTAACGCCTTGGGTTAGCTCACCGACAGCCCTGGTTATCGGTTTCCTGCTTGCTAGTTTAGGATTAGTCCCTGAACACTTGGAAGTCGGCAAGCTTACCAAAAAGCTACTGGCCTACTCTATTGTTGGCTTGGGTTTTGGTATTCAGTTTGAAAAAGCATTAGCAGTAACAGGCGATGGTATTGGGCTCATTGTAACGACGATTATCGGTACATTAGTCATTGGTTGGTTCTTGGCGAAACAAATGGGGCTAGACCGCACTACGGGCTATCTTATATCTTCTGGTACCGCGATTTGTGGTGGTAGCGCGATAGCAGCAGTGGCACCCGCGATCAAAGCAGACGATGAACAGATTGGCTTGGCATTAGCCACCGTATTCGTGTTGAACTCGGTTGCTCTATTCTTATTCCCGATGATTGGTCACGCGCTTGAGCTCAGCCAACAAACATTTGGTACTTGGGCAGCGATAGCGATTCACGATACGTCTTCTGTAGTAGGTGCAGCTTCAGCGTATGGCGAAGAAGCACTGACGACAGCGACAACATTGAAGCTCGCTCGCGCACTTTGGATCATCCCAATCGCTTTAATTAGTGCGATGATCTTCAAGAACGATCAAAAGAAGATTACGGTTCCCTACTTCATTTTCTTCTATTGCGCCGCTATCGCGGTGAGTGACTTACTGCCACAATTTGAGATGGTCTATCAAGGAATCTTTGATGTGTCTAAGCGAGCACTGGTCGTGTGTTTGTTCTTAATTGGCTGTGGTATTTCAGTTGAGAAGTTAAAAGCGGCAGGGCCGAAACCACTGATGTTTGGTATTACAATGTGGGTCATGATCTCAACGGGTTCATTGGCGTGGTTAACTCTCGCTTAGCCCGCATAGAAACGCTTTAGATGTTTGTTCGGTGAACTAGACACTCAAGTTAGCGAGCAACAAAACAAAAAGGCAAAGCTCCAATGGGCTTTGCCTTTATCGTTTGTGGTAAGGGTATTCTTTGTTGTAACAATCACGAATCAAACAGGGGCTTATCACTCTTCTTGCTCTCTCTTTTCATTAAAACAAGTACCACAACCAACACAAATGCGGTGAGCTCAGCCAACGAACGAGTCAACCCTGACGAGATGATTGCTTGGCCTATCTGCAGTAAAACCGCAATGGTGAGGGCAATTTTCATAATAAGACCTTATTCTATAATCCGTTATTTATATGGCTTATTATGATGGATGGTTATAAAGATAATAAATTCTGTTTTGAACTATCTAATTGCTAAATTAACTAACTGCAGGCCAAGTGAACAAAAAACCTCCGACTCAATTAGTTAGAGCGCCGGTGTTGCAACAACCACTGCGCTAATCCCGCTCTCGATACCTTAATACCTAACTGTTCTTGTTGAGGCATGCGGTAATACTCAATAGGGAACTTAAATCGCTCTAGGCTTCCTTGTAGCTGCTCTGCAAACCATTCTTTGGTTAGAACTTCATCACAGTCCACAATAGCTACTGGTCTAAAACCAAATTCGCTGTCTTCTATGGGCACAATAAAGGCTTGCTTAACTTCGGGCAGCTGGTTAAGTACTCGCTCAATTTCTTCGCAATGAATGTTCTCACCACCAGAAATAAACTGGTTGTCGGCACGGCCAATAATCGACACTTGTTCGCCAAGCCACTCACCAAGATCTTTGCTATCAAACCAACCGCTCTTATCAACTAATGGCGTTAAGTTACCTTGATAGTAATACCCGGACGCGAGCGTCTCGCCACCAATAAAGATACGTTGTTCTTCAATTTTTAGCTGGCGATGGTTAAGGACAAAACCGGCGGTGCTGCCGGCATCAACGGGCTTCGCGGTCACGGTTGAAGCCGCTTCAGTCATGCCGTATCCAAGCCATGTTTCGATGCCCATTTGTTGAGCTTCGAGCCCAAGTGCTTCTGGTATATGACTACCACCCAAAAGTACATGCGTTAAAGTAAGTGCTTGCTTACTCTTTAACAATCGATGTAGTTGAGTAGAGACCAATGAAGCATGACTGCATTCTTCTATATCGGTTTCAAGCTGACCTGTGCCTATTTTGATGCAACCACCAGCCGCCAACCAACGATGAACTATCGCCAGCCCCGACACATGGTACATAGGTAAACTCAGTAACCACGTGTCACCTTGTTGATAACGAAACACCTCAAGCAGCCCTGACGCAGAGCATAGGTGCTGCTCAAGTGTATGAGCGACCGCTTTTGGGTTTCCGGTAGAACCTGAAGTGAATACGATGCTCGCTAGATTTTGCGGATTGAAATTGGATTCTTGAGGTGTCGTTATCTGCTCATCATCACCATCAAACTTCAGTTCACTTAGGCAAGGCAAGGTCACCAACTGAGTATTCAAACCGGCAGTCTCTGATTGCTCTATTCCGCTATTGCCCAAGAGCCAAAGGTAGCTCTGTTGATCTGCTTGATATAAGGAATCGAGCTTTTGCTTCAGGCGTAAACTAGGCTGAGGCATCGTAAACGCACAAACCACACCCAAATTGAGTGCGGCAAGATAAACAGGGATCACTTCAGCTTGATTCTTACCAACAATCGTCAGTACATCACCTTCAGATAGGCCTTGATGAGATAGCTGTTGTTGGTACTCACTAACCAACACAAACACTTGCTGCCAAGTATAAGTGCGGTGAGTGGTCACTAACGCTGGTTGAAGTGGGTTTTGCTGCGCCCACTTTACCCAGAGCGGGGGATGATTAGATTGTGGGCGCATCATATGATAACCAAAAATAGATTAAGAACTTGTTAAGCTAACTAAATAGCCATTCAAATAGCTCGGTCTAAGAAGACCAAATCAATTGTTGCTTTTCAAGCGTAGAGACAGGCAACTGACAGCCCGGCCAAGAAACCTCTAGCTGCTGCTTGAACAAGCCAATCGTATCCAACCCCGGCACTTCATTTGGCAAATATTGCTGCGCCAGACGAGCAATCTGAGTCAGACCTAGGCTCGACTCAATGCTTGAGCTCAATACAGGTTTCATTCCAAGCTTCTGTGCTCGCTCAATGATTGCCACGCAACGCTCGACAGAACCAATAAGAGTTGGCTTGATCACGACTGCTTTAACACCAGTAAGGTCGCTAAGATCAAATTCCGGGCTGCGCACCGCTTCTTGCAGTGTCTCGTCCCACGCAATCGCCACACCATGGTCAATGGCAAAGGCCAAACTGTCTTCTGGCTTTTGGCAAGGCTCTTCGATAAAGCTTATACGCTGGCGCATTGACGGCGAAATGTATTTAATGAATTGCTTCGCTTTCTCTGGCTTCCACGCACGGTTGGCATCAAGTCTTAGAGTCAAATCAGGGATCGACTCAAGGAATAAGCTAACCAACATGCCATCGCGAATCGCTTCGTAGAGGCCGACTTTCACTTTCGCGACCTTCTCGCCTACCATCTCATTCAATACAGGAATCAGTTCATCTGGATCGCCTGTACACAAAGGCGCCGCTTGGTAGTTACCTTGAGCGTTAAGATCGCCTCGCAATTCCATCATCGCCATTGAAAAGCCAAACGCGACAGAAGGATACAGCTCGTCGAAAGGCGTTTGAGGCTTATTGTGGCTCCAAAGCTCTAATTCGTGTTGAAGCTGAATGCCAGCTTGTTCGGCATCTTCTTGGCTAAAACCGGGCAAAGGCGCAACTTCGCCAAAACCAGTTTTACCATCACACTCAAGTTGGATGATATAGCCAACACGTTCGTTCAACTTATTGTCACGAAGAACCACACCACTATCCATAGGTAATTGATAACGGTAAAGTTTAGCGTGACGCTGAGAATTCACTGAGTTCATAAAGTTTCCTAAAAAACGGGGAACATCAAAACAAAACGAGCCGCTATTAGCGACTCATTTTGAAGAGGAGAAAGACTATGGATTACGCGGGAACTTGTCGAAGTCCGGTCGACGTTTCTCGTTGAATGCGTTGCGGCCTTCTTGGCCTTCCTCTGTCATGTAGAACATCATGGTTGCGTTACCAGCCAACTCTTGTAAGCCTGCTTGACCATCACAGTCAGCGTTCAGTGCCGCTTTCAAGCAACGCAGTGCCATTGGGCTGTGTTGAAGCACTTCACGACACCAACGAACTGTCTCTTTTTCTAGGTCAGCAACAGGAACAACGGTGTTTACAAGGCCCATGTCCAGTGCTTCTTGTGCATCGTAGAAGCGGCACAAGAACCAGATTTCACGTGCTTTCTTTTGACCAACGATACGAGCCATGTAAGAAGCACCCCAACCGCCATCGAAAGAACCCACTTTAGGACCCGTCTGACCGAACTGCGCGTTTTCAGCTGCAATAGTAAGGTCTGCCATCATGTGAAGTACATGACCGCCACCGACTGCCCAACCCGATACCGCTGCGATAACTGGTTTTGGACAAGTACGAATTTGACGTTGGAAATCAAGTACATTCAAGTGGTGCGTACCTGAGTCATCTTGGTAACCGCCGTAGTCACCACGGATACTTTGGTCACCACCAGAACAGAACGCCTTCTCACCAAGACCAGTCAAAATGATTACGCCAACTTTCTCGTCATAACGAGCATCAGCCAGTGCATTGATCATCTCTTTTACGGTTTGTGGACGGAACGCATTGTGCACTTGAGGGCGAGCAATCGTGATTTTCGCAATACCGTCATCAGACTTGTGGTATTGAATATCTTCATATTGACTGCTTTCATCGCGCCAGTTAACGGCTGCGTAAAGTTCTTCTTCTGTGATGCCTACTGTTTTAGCCATGATGATTCCCATTGTTCTATTAGAGAGCGCGACTAGCGTAGAGTCGCGACGGTGTTGCTCTGCTTTCTATAGCGCTTGATACGAGAGGTTCGCTCAGTCAGTTCATCAACGACTGGCGATACATTGGATGATCAGATTTGAAAACATCTCTGGTTGCTCAAAATGAACATTATGACCCGCGTAATCCACCTGACTATATTCAAAGCCACTATTCTCAGCTAGCTCCATGAATTTACGATCTTTTTCTCCACATACATAATGCAATAAATGCTCATGAGATTTCAATGTGGCACGTAAATCCGGTTGCTTAGCTAACGAAGTAGATAACAACATATTTGCTACGGATACTCCAAGGTTACCACTACGCTTTATGACCAAAGTTTGTCTTTGCTCATGATTTAGTGAAGAAAAGACGCTTTGTTGATACCAATCGTCTAAAACATCTTCAATCGACTGCTGTGCAAAGCGAACAGCCCATTGCGTATCGTGTACTAACCTTTGTGCTCTTTCTTCATCACATTCCAAGCCAAAGTTGCCACCTTCAATGATGACTTTCTCTAGGTTGAGTGCCTCAAAGCAAGGGCTTGTCACCCCATACATGGCAAGCCTTCCGCCCATAGAATACCCAATCACCACGATAGGATAATCGGCAGGAAGATCGTTGAGAGCCAGTTGGGATGTGATGCACTGGACAATTTTCTTACAGCAATGATCAAACCCTACCGGATCGATAAAGCGACTTTGTCCGTGTCCGGGTAAATCTATGCAAAGGAGAGGAAAATCCTCGAGGAATGGATGACATGCACTCCAATCATCCCCGCTTCCGAGTAAACCATGTAAGAAAACAAGCAAAGGTTTGTCAGAAGAATCTTGTACAGCTGGGTAATAATCGGAGTAAAGCATGTAAAGTCCTTAGGCTAATGCCTCGGTGAGCATTGAACTGAATTGTTTCAGCAAAGTAGACGCTTGTTCGGGAGGCGTCTTAACTTCCACGAGCAAGGTACCCTGACCCTGTTCGAAATGTTGTTCGATAATGGTTTGATAGCAATTCAAGGTTTCTGGCGCAGCGTATCCCAACTGGAATTGCGCAGCAGCGTGTTCAAAACTGAAACCATGAGGCATTTGATAAAGTGACTGTTTCTGCTGCTCTGGCACCGGCAATAAATCAAAGATCGCACCACCATCATTGTTGGTCACAACAATAACCATCGGCGTTAAATTATGAGTCAGCAGAGCCAGTGAGTTGAGATCGTAAAGCAAAGAAGTATCGCCAATCAACATCAATAAGGGGTTCTGGTTGGCTTTCACTACACCCGCAGCCGTCGCCACCAAGCCATCAATGCCCGATGCACCACGATTGCTGTAAACCCGATTCGCAGATATTGAAGACAGCATATCCACCAGCCTTACCATCAAGCTGTTTCCCACAAACAACTCTCTGTCTTTAAGTCTAGACGACAAGTCAACTGCAACACTCAACTCTGTCAGTTGGTCATTATTAGATATTTGTGCGAGTGCGAGTTGCTGAACGATATTAGCCACCTCGATTAAAGGCGTCGCCCAACCCGAGTGTTTGCACAACAACGTTGGCAGGTGTTGATCGGTTATCCATGACTCAATATTGGCAACAATATGAGTTTGAGGCAGATGGTCTTGATTTATACGGTGCGCATCAGGTGAAACCACGACATATTGCGTGCAATCGAACCAAGCCGCTTGTGACTTAACCCATTGGTTTAATCGCTTAGAAACAATGCGCTCACCAAACTGAAGAATGAAATCACACTGGTTGAGTTGCTCTTTGACTGAGTCACTCTGTAACCACAGATCATAATGCTTCCAATCACTGCTCACGCCCGATTGAGGATCACAGAAAATTGGCCAGCCCAAAGCCGAAGCAAACTGCTTGGCTTTAATTGCGGCTTCATTCTCGATAGAACCAATAATCACTGCGCCTTTACGAGCGACATAATCACTTGCTGAGACAGGCTGAGCGATTAAATGACTGGGCAAATAAGTGTTCGAGTAAAGGCAGGTTGAAGTTCTCCAAGCTGCCACGCTCTTTGTATAATCCGCATACATCTCAGCACTACTCTTAGAATAGAGCGGCTCTGGGAACGGACAGTTGATATGAATAGCCCCACCGACGCTGCGCTGTTTCGCCAGTGCGTTATCAACCGACGTCAAAAGCCAATTCAAAGAAACTTGTGTCGTTGGACTTGGAAGGTTTAGTGCCGTTTCAACGTGAGACGAAAAGATACCCTGCTGCTGAATCGCTTGATTGGCACCACAGTCGACTAAATCAATCGGTCGATCGGAGGTCAACAAGATTAGCTTTTCTCGCGTTAATCCAGATTCAGCGGTCGCTGGTAGAAGGTTAGCTACGGCAGTTCCAGAGGTAACAACCACCGCAACGGGTTTGTTGCTCGCTTTAGCTAAACCTAAAGCCAAGAAGCCAAGCCCGCGCTCATCAAAGTGCGTATGTAAGGTTAACTTGGAGTTGGCTTCAGCTTCGAGAGTTAGCGGCGTTGAGCGAGAGCCCGGAGCAACACAAACATGTTCAACGCCATTGCGTGCAAGCTCTTCAAGTAACGTGTGACACCAAACTCTATTTAATACGGCTTGGTCGTGATTCATGACGCGACACCCAATGGAGGGTGATCTGAAATTAAGCTAAGCAGAGTAGACATCTTCTTGTTCAGCTCTTGCCATTCATGTTCGGCAACCGATCCCGGCACGATCCCCGCGCCAGAAAACAGTTGTACTTGATCGTTTACAATCAAGGCGCTTCGAATCGCCACGCAGAATTCCGCTCGCTGATGACTGATATAGCCTACAGAGCCTGCATACCAACCTCGTGCAAACGGTTCGTGTTCAAGAATGAAATCCATCGCCTCTTTACGAGGTAAACCCGCCACCGCAGCAGTTGGCTGTAAGGCAGCAAGCAACTGCACACCATTAACGCCATTGTTGAGCTGAGCATGGATATTGCGCTTCAAATGCTGCACCTTACGCAAGCGCACTAGACGCGCATCCTTTTCAACATGGACCGTTTGAGAATGAGGAGTGAGACGCTCAATGATGTCGTCGACCACATACTGGTTCTCATTGAGGTTTTTGCTGTCTTGAGAAAGCCAGTTGGCCAGTTCCATATCCTCAGTAGCGTTCTCTCCGCGACCAATGGTTCCAGCAAGCGCCTCGGTATCAAGCTCCATACCATGTCGGCTATATAAGCGCTCTGGTGTCGAGCCAATGAAACTGTGTTTAGAATCCAGCACCAACATAAAGTGGAAACTGTGGTGATTTTGCAGATAGCTGGCTTTAAGTAATTGAGCTGCGCAGATAGGCGCATCGAGTTGCAGTGTGGTTTTACGTGCTAAAACGACTTTTTTGTACTCTTCATCGCTAATGCCTTGCAGCACTTTATCGACAAGGTTGCCCCACTGCTCTCTTTCTGGAACGTGATTGATCTGTTCAATATGGGCAGACAAAGGCGCCAATATCGCGGCTTCTACAGAAAGCTTATTCAAAGCATTAATAGAAGAAACGCGATCAGGGGACAAATTAACCGCCAGCGACCAAGTATTGTCAAAGCGGATCAATTCAACCTGAGGAAGGAAGAAAAACGACTCCATGCAGCGACGGTTCTTTGCGGTGTGCCCATCAAACGAGCGTCCACCCCAGATTCGTTGGTCTTCACCAAGAATAGCGTACGCGGGTGCAGGATCTGAAAACGTATGTAACTGTCCGAGCGCAACAACCTCTTCACGAGTGTCGCGTGACTGCCAGTAGAACTTAGGAAAGAGCGGTTGAGCATGAAGCCATTCTATAAATGCAAACGATGGTTTTTGCGTTAGAACTTCAACACAACGAACTTCGCTTGCTTGGGCATTTTGTACTCGCTCAATCAAAGCGGAGATAGTTTGCTGGAAATGTGACAAATCGACCTCGTTCACATCTAAATTATTATTATATTAGTTTGATACTTTATGGGCAGTACCCACTTAGATCAAGAATGTACTATATCTTTTCAACATTCCTGTGATTTTAAGCGATCCCGCCCCTTTATTCATCTTAGCCAATAACCAAGAAAGCGATTAATTAAAATTTAGAAAAGAGTGACAACAAAAAGCCTAAACGTGATACTGAAATGCGACATTCATCAGATTTTTATTCTATCAAACGCCATTTTGCGGTACTTTAATAAAGTATTTAAATTAATTTCAGGAAATCGGCAATGCAAAATATCGGGATGTCGTCAAAACTCAACAGCGTATGCTACGAAATCAGGGGGCCTGTACTCAAACATGCTAAGCGCATGGAAGAAGAAGGGCATAAAATACTGAAGCTTAATATTGGTAACCCCGCCCCATTTGGTTTTGACGCCCCTGATGAAATCCTTGTTGACGTAATCCGTAACCTACCGACATCTCAAGGTTACTGCGACTCAAAAGGCATCTATTCAGCCCGCAAAGCGGTTGTTCAGCACTACCAGAAAAAAGGCCTACGTAACCTTGATGTAGAAGACGTTTACATTGGTAACGGCGCATCAGAGCTTATCGTTATGTCTATGCAAGCGCTACTGGATAATGGTGATGAAATCTTAGTTCCCTCTCCGGATTACCCACTATGGACAGCGTCTGTTGCGCTTTCTGGTGGTACACCGGTTCACTACATGTGTGATGAAGATGCTGATTGGTATCCAGATTTAGACGACATGCGCGCGAAGATCTCACCAAAGACGCGCGGCATCGTTCTTATCAACCCGAACAACCCAACAGGCGCGGTATACAGCCGTGATTTCCTATTACAAGTGGTTGAGATTGCTCGTGAGCACGGTTTGATCATCTTCGCCGATGAAATCTACGACAAAGTACTTTACGACGGTGCGGTACACACTTCAGTGGCAACGCTTGCTGAAGACGTATTAATGGTCACGTTCAACGGCCTATCTAAAGCTTACCGTGTATGTGGTTTCCGTGGTGGTTGGATGTTCTTAACAGGCCCTAAACACCTAGCGAAAGGCTATGTAGAAGGGCTAGAAATGCTGGCCTCAATGCGTTTGTGTGCCAACGTTCCGATGCAACACGCTATCCAAACCGCACTCGGTGGCTATCAGAGTATCAATGAGCTGATTCTTCCAGGCGGTCGACTGCTTGAACAGCGTGACCGTGCATGGGAACTGATCAACAAGATCCCTGGCGTTTCTTGTGTGAAACCGAAAGGTGCAATGTACCTGTTCCCTAAAATCGACACCAACATGTACAACATCAAAGACGATCAGAAGTTTGTACTCGACTTCCTTAAGCAAGAGAAGGTGCTATTGGTTCAAGGTACGGGCTTCAATTGGCCGAAACCGGATCACTTCCGTATCGTGACTCTGCCGCACATCGAAGATCTAGAAATCGCAATTGGTCGTTTAGAGCGCTTCTTACAGACTTACAGCCAAGACGACCTCATCGAAGGTTAATGAGCACAAAGAAAGATGGCTACAATTTGCTGTTTTAAAAGACTTTAACTTGTATTCATTCACTTCTATGCTTAAAAGGCTCCTGTTTAGGAGCCTTTTTTGTATCCGCTGTCTCGTATCCCTGTGCAAACACAAGATACGAGTGGAGTATTGTTTATACCAATCACAGTAAGTAAGTGTTCAGAAATAGCGTAGGGAAAAAGCTTGAGAACAAGGCAGCTATTTTCGACAAGCAGCTTCGATAAGTAGTTATTCTACAATCAAAAATTCTAACATAGTTATCGAGTTTTTTAACAAGCTAGGATGACCAGTTATTTACTACGATTGGTACTATAAGGACATTTATGAAACAGAGCCATTTCTTTGCCCATCTCGCACGCATGAAGCTAATTCAACGCTGGCCCCTGATGCGTTCGGTATCAAGCGAGAACATTTCAGAACATAGCCTACAGGTTGCTTTCGTGGCACACGCCTTGGCACTGATCAAAAACAAGAAGTTTGATGGTCAGCTTAACCCCGAGCACATTGCTCTGCTTGGCATGTACCACGACACCAGTGAGGTACTGACGGGTGATTTGCCAACGCCAGTTAAATACTACAACCCGGATATTGCACAAGAGTATAAGAAGATAGAAGCCGCGGCAGAACAAAGACTGCTTTCGATGTTGCCAGAAGAGTTCAGAGACGACTTCGCCCCCTTCTTAATATCTGGTACTGCGAGTAAAGAAGAGCAAAGCATCGTCAAGCAGGCAGATACTATCTGTGCGTACCTGAAATGCTTGGAAGAGCTCAGTGCGGGCAATCATGAATACGAGCAAGCCAAGCGCCGATTGGAAGAGACACTCGAACAACGCAAAAGCCCAGAAATGGACTACTTTCTCACCACATTCGCACCGAGCTTTGAATTATCACTAGACGAGATAAGCTAGCTGGGTATAAGTTGTTTTTAATTAGCTAAATAAAATCAATTTGATAGGTGCTATTTTGAATTCTCAACTCGAACCACCCTTTGTACTCGAACAAGAATGGCAGCATCGAAATGACGATGAACATAAAATAAGACGGGATGACCACCGCAGCCCGTATCAGCGTGACCGTGCGCGCGTGCTTCACTCTGCTGCTTTCCGTCGCTTACAAGCGAAAACCCAGATCCATGGCACCACGGTCAACGACTTTCACCGAACGCGCCTTACCCACTCTCTTGAGGCCGCTCAGCTTGGCACCGGTATCGTCGCTCAACTGAAGAAAAAGCAGCCCGAATTTCGAGACCTATTACCCTCAGACAGTTTGATTGATTCACTGTGTTTGGCTCACGACATCGGTCACCCACCCTATGGACATGGCGGCGAAGTCGCACTCAACTACATGATGCGCGACCACGGCGGCTTTGAGGGCAACGCTCAAACGTTTCGCATAGTCACACAGCTAGAACCTTACACTGAACATCACGGGATGAACCTATCTCGACGCACTTTGTTAGGTCTAATTAAGTACCCTTCTCTGCTGAGTGAGGTTCAAGCTAAATTGCAGTCTGAACCCGTTAAGCATCAACGACAACTCCGAGCTAAAGATTGGATGCCAGCAAAAGGCATCTACGATCATGATGAAGAGTTGTTTAACTGGGTGCTTGAACCGCTTTCAAGCAGCGACCAACAGCTCCTAAAACAGAAAAGAAAAACGCATACCGAGCCACTTGAGCACAACAAGACCAAATATAAGTCACTGGATTGTTCGATCATGGAACTTGCTGACGACATCGCGTATGGCGTGCACGATTTAGAAGATGCGATTGTGCTTGGCTCTGTGACCAAAGCTCAGTGGGTCGAATCGGCTTACCCTCAACTGAAAGAGATGGCCGACCCATGGATTTGTGAACACCTAGATTCAATTACAGAGATGCTTTTCTCTGGTGAACAGTATCGTCGAAAGGATGCGATTGGTGGGATAGTCAACGCACTGTTGACCAGTATCTCGATTAAGCGAGTGGAGGCTAACTTTGAGAATGTACTGTTGGCTTACAATGCGGTGCTCGAGCCGAGCATGGACGGCACACTCGATAAGCTGAAACACTTTGTCAGCGAGTTCGTTATTCAAGTGCCACAGGTTCAGGTCATCGAATACAAAGGTCAACAGATCATCATGGATATGTTTGAAGCATTCAGCGCAGATCCTGAACGCTTGCTGCCACTGCCCATCAAGAAGCAATGGCTACAACATCAAGATGAGTCTCGAAAAATGCGCGTGATAGCCGATTACATTTCATCGATGACTGATGATCTTGCGCAGAAAATGCATCAGCAACTGTTCTCAGCTCATACCGAGTTTTAATTCCTGACTCACTTTACTAAAACGGCTTAATCTAAGTAGTTTTTCTCAAACACGCCCGGCGGCATTTGATTGATTTGAAACTGAATCATTTGGTCAAATGCCGTTAGCAAAGGGCTAAAGTCGCCATCACGCTCTAACAAGCTAAGTAAATGATAGCCAGCTTCAACGGTTGAAAGGCTATTTTCACTGGGTGCTTTGCGAATTCGGTAATTACCCTTGAGATCTTTAGGTAAATGAACCGTGTTCAACGCATGCAAGTTACTCGATACTTGCCACATCTTGAATGCTTTCTTCCACGTGCCATCCAATAAAATCACACGCAGCTTCTTATTGGGAGATGTCGCCGACTCAACTGAAACAGAGTTTTCGCTTGGGTATAAAATCACATGTTGATACTGTTCATCGCACAACAATGCGTTGAGTTGTTCGTTGTCTGAAAAGTCTTCGCCAACAAACGTCACGCTGTTATTAAGAGATAACGAGAGAATACGCGCTGTTCCCATCGGACGATGCTCTTCTGATGGGTGCTGAAGAATGATAAGCTCAACATTCGATTCGAGTGGTGTAACCCACTGACAAATACAAGCTTTCAAAGCCTTGCTGCATTGGGGGCAATAACGAGACATGGATTTAATGTGTACCCTGTTTTAATTTTCATTTCACTTTTATGCGTCTTATTCCAATTTGAGCCAATACAAGCTTGGGTCGTTTGGGATAGCAATGCGATTGCCGATGGGCAATGGTGGCGAATCCTAACAGGAAACTTTTCACATACCAACTACTCGCATCTTCTGATGAATCTAGCAGGCTTGTGGATCATCAGCTACCTGTTTCAACCGAGTAAAAAACAGCTTGTTGTTGCTTTGCTTGTGATCAGTTTAGTGACTGGCGTCGCTCTGTTGTTTTCAAGTATTCAGATCTACGTTGGCCTATCGGGCACTTTGCATGGGTTGTTTGGCTTATTCGCGCTCAGAGAGGCTTTAAACGGCAGGAAGTCTAGTTGGCTGTTAGTATTCGGATTAGTCGCTAAAATCGCTTGGGAGCAGCTTATTGGCCCTTCTAGCACGACTGGTGAACTGATTAATGCTCGTATCGCGATTGAAGCCCACCTAGCAGGTGCATTGGCCGGAGGCTTCATATCTATCGCTTCATTTCTAACAAGTAGAAAAACGGGTCAAAGTTGAATTCTTTCGCGGTTCTTTTCAACCGTCGCTTCACCTATCCCTTTGACACTCACCAAATCATCAGCAGTAGTAAATGCCCCGTTCTGATCTCTGTAATCGACGATTTCTTTGGCTTTCTTGTCACCCACGCCAACCAATAGTGCTGAAAGTTCTTCTGCCGTCGCGGTATTGATGTTGACCGTAATCTCAATGCCTTCGTAAAGCTCAGCCTTGGTTGGGCTGTCTGCAAACACGGCAGGGCTTAAGAGCATCAGAAATGAAAGAATTAGTGTTGAATATATCGTGCGCATAAATAGTTCCTTTGTTCAAAAAACGTAACTTATGCATTTGCCGCGCTAGATAACACAATCACTAGATAAAAATAAAGCGGATCACCTAAGTGACCCGCTTCGTTATACATCTTATTTTCATCAGCTTGTTTGTTGGCTCACAAATCTGAATTAAAGCCTAACAATCACGTATTGATTTCAGTAGTAAGCTCTAACTTGAGCTTGCTACTGAGGTAATCAAACGCTTACTGACCTTGACCCACTACGTAGTATTCAACGTCTGCGTTTTTACGAAGTACGTTTAATACGTTAGTCAGGTCTTGCTGGTTACCAACTCGCTCCAACTGTGCACCAATTTGAGTGCTGTAGGCTGGGTTGATCTCAGCCGTTACTTTAGAAAGCTCAACAACAACGATATTACCGTCTTGGTCTTTAGATTGACCGAACACAGCTTGACCTGCTTCTGGTTTCGCTAGAGCGAATACAGATGCCGCTAATGGCGAGTTACGGTCAATCGTTTCAAGTTCAGTGAACTCAAGGTTGTTGTCCGCTAGTACTGCTTCATTGCCTTGCTCAAGTTCGTTCACTAGAGAAACACCTAGCTCAACCGCTTGCTGCTCTGCTTGTACAGCAGACAGTGCAGCGACAACTTGATCTTTCACTTCAGCTAGAGGAAGAACTGTCTCATCACGAGTCTCTTCTACACGAACAACAATTACGTGCTCAGGTGCAACTTCGATAACTTCCGAGTTTAGACCGTCTTCTTTCACTTCAGGGCTCAAGATAGCTTGCATAACTGCAGGCGTCATCAGAACTTCTGGAGCGTCAACTTGAGAGATGAAATCTGTCGTTGTGATCTTCGCGTTGATAGCTTCTGCAGAATCATCTAGAGAATCTGGGAATTCAAACGCTACTTTTTCTAGCTCAGTTTGTTGCTCGTAGAACTGATCAACTGCGTGTTGGTCTAGAAGCTCTGTCTTAATCTCTGCCGCTACTTCAGTGTAAGGCTGAGCTTGAGACGCTTTTAGTTCGTCTAGCTTGATGATGTGGTAGCCGAAATCAGATTTAACTAGGCCAGTCGTATCACCAATATTCTCAAGAGCGAAAGCCGCATCTTCGAATGCTGGGTCCATAACGTCGCGTTCAATCCAACCTAAATCACCACCAACATCTGCACTACCGAAGTCGTCAGATTTCTCTTCCGCTAGCGTAGCAAAATCAGCGCCTGCATTTAGCTCGTCTAGGATTGCCTGAGCTTTCGCTTCGTCATCGCCTTGAACTAGGATGTGGCTAACTTTACGTTGCTCTTCCGTTGAGTACTTGTCTAGGTGCTCTTGGTAGTATTTCTGTGCTTCTTCATCGCTTACTTCAAGCTGAGACTTAAGCGCTTCAGCAGAAAGCTCAATGTAAGATACCTTAGCTTGCTCTGGACGAGTGTAAGCTGTTGGGTTCTCTTGGTAGTACTGTTCGATTTGCTCGTCAGTTAACTCGATGTCTTTTGCAAGGTCAGCAACAGACAGTGTCACTGTGCGAATGTCACGAGTTTGTGCGATAAGCTTGCTCTGAGTATCGATTTCGCCCTGAAGAACGAATTCACTGCCTTGAAGTGCAGTCACAAGCTGGTTGCGCATTAGGTCACGACGCATGTATTCAGCGAAGCTCTCTGCGCTGAAACCTGCACGACGTAGTGCCGATTGGTAAACTTCTTGGTCGAATTGACCCGCCGTTTGGAACTGAGGCATTTCTAGAATCATGGTGCGGATTTGAGAATCACTGATTCGTAGGCCTAGAGACTCAGCTTGCTGCTCAAGCAGTACGTCATTGATCATGCGATCAAGTACTGATTTACGGAAAGACTCTACGTAAGCAGGGTCTGCAAGCATTTGCGCGAAGTAATCGCCAAGTTGAGACTGCATACGATTACGTTCGTTTTGGTAAGCCTGTTCGAACTCACCACGAGCAATTTCTGTGTTGCCAACTTTAGCTGCTGCGTTGTTACCGCCACCGGTGATGTAGCTGCCTACACCTGCGAATACGAATGACAGGATAATCAACCCAAGGATAATTTTTACCGCGATGCTATTCACGCCTTCGCGTAATCGATCCATCATAATTTAAGTGCTCTCCGGATATGAAGCATTGGCTTCAAAATAAAAATCTATTCACGCGATATTATCAGAAAAAGAAATGCGCATCAGTAGGATGCGCATAATTTAAATAAGTTCAATGTGCTTTGTACACATACTGTTTAAGAATGAAACATCATTTTTCAAACAGTAAACGCATTTTACTGCCTTCCCCTCTTAAATGGAGGTTTCAGCAGTGAAAATTAGTTACATGCGTCTTTAAGTGCTTTACCCGCTTTGAAGCCAGGTACTTTAGCTTCTGCGATTTGGATCTCTTCACCAGTTTTTGGGTTACGACCTGTACGAGCAGCACGAGTACGAACACTGAAAGTACCAAAGCCAACAAGTGCAACTTGGTCACCAGATTGTAGCGTTGTGCCAACTGCTTCGATGAATGCGTCTAGAGCGCGGCCAGCTGAAGCTTTAGAGATGTCTGCGTTTTCTGCGATTGATTCTACTAGTTGTGTTTTATTCACTGTTTTTCCCCTATGTGTCATCTGTGACTACTTCTGATGACTGTACGTTCCATTTTGGTTTTAATTTAGCCGCAAGCCTTATTGCAAAAGGGCTGCCGCTTTGTTCAATAACTTAGCGTCCAAAAAAAACGCTGACAAGCCTTTTCGGGCCTATCAGCGTAATTCTTTACTTATTTTTGCTATGCATCACTATTTTTTCACGTCAAACTCGACCCCTGACGGATCTCGTTCTAGCGCGACTTTGAGTACTTCTTCAATCCACTGAACCGGGATCACCTTCAAGTCAGCGATTACGTTGTCTGGAATCTCTTCCAAATCACGCTCATTGTCTTTAGGGATCAGTACAGTTTTGATGCCGCCACGGTGTGCAGCAAGCAGTTTTTCTTTCAAGCCACCGATAGGTAAAACTTCACCACGAAGGGTAATTTCACCTGTCATACCGACCTCTGCTTTAACCGGGTTACCCGTCAAGCTAGAGACAAGTGCAGTACACATTGCGATACCCGCACTCGGGCCATCTTTCGGTGTAGCACCTTCTGGTACGTGAACGTGAATGTCACGTTTTTCGTAGAAATCTGAGTTGATACCCAGTTTTTCAGCACGAGAACGAACCACTGTCATTGCCGCTTGAATCGACTCTTTCATCACGTCGCCAAGTGAGCCAGTTTGCGTTAGCTTACCTTTGCCCGGCATTGCTTCGGTCTCGATAGTCAGTAGATCACCACCCACTTGAGTCCACGCTAGGCCTGTTACTTGACCGATACGGTTGCTTTCATCCGCTTTACCGAAGTCGTGGCGTTGAACACCTAAGTACTCTTTCAGGTTATCAATGTTAACCGTTACAGACTTAAGATCGCTGTCTAGCAAGATGTTCTTCACTGCTTTACGACAGATCTTTGAGATTTCACGCTCTAGGCTACGTACACCCGCTTCACGCGTGTAGTAACGAATGATGCCGATGATTGCAGAGTCTTCAATCTCAATTTCATGAGGCTTAAGACCGTTGCGTTGAACTTGCTTGTCCAGTAAATGGCTCTTAGCAATGTTCAGCTTCTCATCTTCTGTGTAACCAGATAGACGAATCACTTCCATACGGTCCAGTAGAGGCCCAGGAATGTCCATCGAGTTCGATGTTGCCACGAACATAACATCTGACAGATCGTAATCTACTTCTAGGTAGTGATCGTTAAATGCGTTGTTTTGTTCTGGATCTAGAACTTCTAGAAGTGCTGAAGATGGGTCGCCACGCATATCAGAAGACATCTTATCGATCTCATCTAATAGGAACAGTGGGTTCTTAACACCAACTTTAGACATCTTCTGGATCAGTTTACCCGGAAGTGAACCGATGTACGTACGACGGTGACCACGAATCTCAGCTTCATCACGAACGCCACCAAGTGCCATACGCGTGTACTTACGACCCGTTGCCGCAGCAATCGAACGACCTAGCGAGGTTTTACCTACACCAGGAGGACCAACAAGACAAAGGATTGGGCCTTTTAGCTTGTTGATACGGTTTTGTACTGCCAAGTATTCAAGAATACGTTCTTTAACACGCTCTAAGCCGTAGTGGTCTTCGTTTAAGATCTCTTCCGCTTTCGCTAGATTCTTTTTCACTTTTGAACGCTTAGCCCAAGGAACGCCCACCATCCAATCAATGTAGCTACGTACTACTGTTGCTTCAGCAGACATTGGCGACATCATTTTCAGTTTTTGCAGTTCTTGCTCGGTTTTTTCACGAGCTTCTTGAGGCATCTTAGAGTCTTCGATCTTCTTCTTCAGAGTCTCGAATTCATCAGGAGCGTCGTCCATCTCGCCAAGTTCTTTCTGAATCGCTTTCATTTGCTCATTCAGGTAGTACTCACGCTGAGATTTTTCCATTTGCTTCTTAACGCGGCCACGAATGCGTTTTTCAACTTGCAAGATGTCAATTTCTGACTCCATTTGGCCCATCAAGAATTCCAGACGTTCAGTCACATCTAAGATTTCTAGAACGTGCTGCTTGTCTACCAGTTTAAGTGGCATGTGTGCAGCAATCGTATCAGCAAGGCGAGCTGCCTCATCAATACCGTTCAGAGATGTTAGAACTTCTGGTGGAATCTTTTTGTTCAGCTTAATAAAGCCTTCGAATTGATTGATCGCGCTGCGAACAACCACTTCTTGTTCTTTTTCGTCAAGTTCTGAGGTTACAACGTATTCTGCGTCCGCTAAGAAAAACTCACTTTCTTTGAATTGGTGAATTTTTGCACGCTGCTGACCTTCGACAAGCACTTTAACAGTACCATCAGGGAGCTTTAGTAACTGAAGAATGGTAGCGACAGTTCCTACTTTAAATAGGTCGTCAATTGAAGGCTCATCAGTGTCCGCTTCTTTCTGCGCTACAAGTAGTACTTGTTTGTTAGCTTCCATTGCCGATTCAAGGCAAGTAATCGATTTTTCACGACCAACAAACAATGGAATAACCATGTGTGGGTAAACCACTACATCACGTAGAGGTAGCACGGGGATTTCGATACGCTCGGAACGTTCCAAGTTCATATATTTCTCTCTTCCGCTTTAACTTATAAAGCAGTATATGGGGCTTAAACGACTGGATTCAATGGAAGAATAAAAAAAAGGAGGTAATTGCTTACCTCCTTTTTCAATTTGAGTGACTTGTCTAAAAAAGACCTACTCTGCAACAGCTGCTTGGTTATCTGAGTTGCTGTAAATTAATAGTGGTTCTGACTCACCATTAATTACCGACTCATCAATCACAACCTTGCTTACATCAGTTGAAGATGGCAGTTCGTACATAGTTTCTAGTAGAACACCCTCCAAGATAGAACGTAGACCACGAGCACCTGTTTTACGGTTCATTGCTTTCTTAGCAATGGCACGTAAAGCATCTTCACGGAATTCTAACTCTGTATCCTCAAGCTCAAATAATGCTGCGTACTGTTTTGTAAGTGCATTCTTTGGCTCACATAGGATTTGGATTAGCGCTTCTTCATCAAGCTCTGTCAGTGTTGTTGTCACAGGTAGACGACCAATGAATTCTGGAATCAGACCATATTTCACTAGATCTTCAGGTTCTACTTGAGTGAACAATTCACCGATAGTTTTGGTTTCATCTTTTGAACGCACTTCTGCGCCAAAGCCGATACCTGAACCTGTTTCTACACGCTGTTCAATCACTTTATCTAGGCCTGCAAACGCACCACCACAGATAAATAAGATCTTAGACGTGTCCACTTGCAAGAACTCTTGCTGTGGATGCTTACGACCACCTTGAGGTGGAACTGAAGCTACTGTACCTTCAACAAGTTTTAGTAGAGCTTGCTGTACACCTTCACCAGACACGTCACGCGTGATTGATGGGTTTTCAGCTTTACGAGAAATCTTGTCGATTTCATCGATGTAAACAATGCCGCGTTCCGCTTTCGCTACGTCGTAATCACATTTCTGAAGCAACTTCTGGATGATGTTTTCAACATCTTCGCCCACGTAACCCGCTTCGGTTAGTGTTGTTGCGTCTGCCATTGTGAAAGGAACGTCTAGGAAACGAGCCAATGTTTCAGCCAGTAGTGTTTTACCACTACCAGTAGGACCGATAAGAAGAATGTTACTCTTACCTAGCTCTACGCCTTCAGCTGTCGTATCACCATTACGTAAACGCTTGTAGTGGTTATAAACTGCAACTGCTAGCACTTTCTTCGCGTATTCTTGACCGATTACATAGTCGTCAAGATGCTCACGAATCTCACGCGGCGTTGGCAGCGATTCCGATTCTTTCTTAGGAAGAACATCTTTAATTTCTTCACGAATAATGTCGTTACAAAGATCGACACATTCATCACAAATGTAAACAGAAGGACCTGCGATTAACTTGCGAACTTCGTGTTGGCTTTTGCCACAGAAAGAGCAGTAAAGCAGTTTACCGCTACCACCCTCTTTGCTTTTATCTGTCATTCGCTAACCTCTTAGCCTTAACTCTCTATGCTTGAGTGTATATCAATTTGAATCACTTTGCGTTAAACAATTGCCCTGCAATTATTGACCGCGGTGATTAAGAACTGAATCCACCAAGCCGTATTCTACTGCTTGATCAGCAGACATGAAGTTATCACGATCTGTATCGCGCTCAACAACTTCTAGAGGCTGACCTGTGTGCTCTGCCAATAGTTTGTTTAGCTTTTGTTTGATCGTTAGGATCTCTTGCGCGTGAATTTGAATATCAGACGCTTGGCCTTGGAAACCGCCAAGTGGCTGGTGAATCATTACACGTGAGTTTGGAAGCACGTGACGCTTACCAGGAGTACCACCCGCTAGTAAGAATGCACCCATAGAGCAAGCTTGACCCATACATACTGTGCTCACGTTTGGCTTGATGAACTGCATTGTGTCGTAGATAGACATGCCTGCTGTTACGCTACCGCCAGGTGAGTTGATGTAAAGATAGATATCTTTGTCTGGGTTTTCTGATTCCAAGAAAAGCAGTTGAGCCACGACAAGATTTGCCATGTGGTCTTCCACTTGACCTGTTAAGAAAATGATACGTTCTTTTAATAGACGAGAATAAATATCGTAAGAACGTTCACCACGGGAAGTCTGTTCAACCACCATAGGAACTAGTGCGTCCATAATCGATGGCATTGTATTTTTTTCTTGGTAGCTCATATTCTTATGTCCCTAAAATAAATGGCCCGAATGATTAAATCATACGGACCATTGTTAGCAGAATTGTTGACCGTACGTCAACCTTCTACGTCAGATATTACTATATTAAGCAGGTTGCTGATTCATTAGCTCGTTGAAGCTAACTTCTTTATCAGAAACTTGAGCTTTAGCGATGATTGCATCAATAGCTTGCTCTTCTAGAGCAACATTGCGCATGTTGTTCATCATTTGCTCGTTTTGCTCGTAGTAAGCAATAACTTCTGTTGGATCTTCGTATGCTGTAGCCATCTCTTCGATGATAGCTTTAACTTTCTCGTCGTCAGCTTTTAGTTCTTCAGTCTTGATTACTTCACCAAGTAGAAGACCTACAACTA
The DNA here is from genome assembly GCF_041467655.1 of Vibrio sp. 10N.247.311.49. NCBI lineage: Bacteria > Pseudomonadati > Pseudomonadota > Gammaproteobacteria > Vibrionales > Vibrionaceae > Vibrio > Vibrio sp. 10N.247.311.49. Next base: position 99,275 of record NZ_JBFSVA010000001.1, on the reverse strand, counting down.
CGCGACGTTTAGCTTGCTCTTCGAACAGCTCACGTGGAAGTTGGTCAGCAGCTTCAGTGTTGCCACCGAAACGTTGAGCAGCTTGTTGACGTAGAACACCGATCTCTTGATCGATTAGAGCAGAAGGTACGTCGATGTTGTTTTCGTTAACTAGACCGTCGATAGCTTGCTCTTTGATGCGGTTCTTAACAGCTTGCTTAAGCTCACGCTCCATGTTCTTACGAACTTCAGCTTTAAGACCTTCAACGCCGTCAGTTGCGCCGAACTTAGCAACGAATTCTTCGTTTAGTTCTGGAAGTTCACGAGCTTCAACTTTGTTCAGCTTGATAGAGAACTTAGCTGCTTTACCTTTTAGGTTTTCAGCGTGGTAATCTTCTGGGAAGTTTACGTCGATTTCGAATTCCATACCTGCTGTTTTACCAACGATACCGTCTTCGAAGCCAGGGATCATGCGACCAGCGCCCATCTCTAGTGGGAAGTTCTCAGCTTTGCCGCCTTCAAACTCTTCACCGTCGATAGAACCAACGAAGTCGATAGTTGCACGAGAACCAGCGTCAGCAGCAGCTTCAACTTCAGTCCAAGTTGCTTGTTGCTTACGTAGAGTTTCGATCATCTCTTCAACGTCAGCTTCTTTAACTTCTACTGCTGGTTTCTCAACAGTGATGTTTTCTAGACCTTTCAGCTCAACTTCTGGGTAAACTTCAAAAGTTGCGTTGAATACTAGGTCAGCGCCTTCGTTGTTTTCAACTGGTGCGAAAGTAGGTGCGCCAGCTGGGTTGATTTTCTCTTTAACGATCGCTTCGATGAAGTGACGTTGCATTACTTCGCCCATCACGTCTTGACGTACTGCTTTGCCGTACATTTTAGCAACCATCTTCATTGGCACTTTGCCTTTACGGAAACCATCGAAACGACGGTTTTTCGCGATGTTGCGTAGTTCAGCTGTAACTGCATCTTCGATGTTAGCAGCAGGAACAGTAATATTAAGACGGCGCTCTAGGCCTTCTAGCGTTTCAACAGTAACTTGCATTATATAAACCTCAAAACTGGCTCAGTAATCTGAGCATATGAGCCGTAACTTAGCTTTAATTCAAAAGCAGACGTTGTTGGCTGCATCCTTGTGTAGTGCTCTATCCGAACACCTAATTTAAAATCGAGCATTGATGTCTGAATTGATTATTCAACCAAACACCAGACTAATCAGCGATATCTTCGTTCTTCACACGTCGATTAAAACGCAATAAAGCTTGTTTTCAGAAACAAGAAAGGTATCTCCGATTAGCCTCAGGACAGAAATTTTAGACGCGACATTCTAGCGATCTGTTTAATCTCTGTCGAGCCGTTCACCTCTGCATGATGATGAATGCTCTAAATTCGTCCAACTAAGTGATACAAAAACGATCAAATCATCACTTAGCACAACAGAAATGGGGACAATAGCGACTTTTTCAAGGGAATCGAGGGCTTTTTTTGCTAAAAACCTTAAAAAGAGATCTTGCTCTTGTTTTACCCCTCAGAGTCGATAACTTTTTCAACAATCCCCGTTACAAACCCTTAACCTACATCCATCTGTTCACTCTCTGCTTTCAGCAAAAACTACCGCTATTTGCTACCATAAACGAGAGAAGACAGGCTTGATTGTTTACCAAAGAAATCAGCGGAGAGCCTTCATGTTTCAAGCTTTTAAAATCCCAATACTGTTAATGGTCACATACAGTTTACTGATGGTGTTTGGCGGTCATTGGGTGTGGAGCACGAGCCATGAAAGTTTGTTAAATGATCATCAATCTAAGCTGGACCGCTTTTCTGTTCATATTTCAAGCCAATTGGATAAGTTCGCGCACATTCCCGAGCTGCTTTCAAAAGACAAAGAGCTGGTCGATGCCCTGCACTCTCCAAGTAACTCTGCGCAAATCGAACTCACTAATCGTTATCTAGAGCACGTAAACTCGGTGATTCAAGCATCCGACACCTACCTACTAGACAGTATCGGCACCACCATTGCAGCCAGTAACTGGAATCAACCGCGTTCTTTTATTCGTCGTAACTTTGCTTTCCGCCCCTACTTTCAAGAAGCGATTATTGGCAATGAAAATCAATATTTTGCGCTAGGTTCAACCTCTGGAAAGCGAGGCTATTATTATTCTTACCCCGTCTCCTATGCCGCCGAGATTATTGGCGTCATTGTCGTAAAGATGGATTTATCGCTGATTGAAGCAAGTTGGAAAGGCAAACAGAGTTTTTTTGTTGCTGACGATAAAGATCAAATTGTATTTATGTCGAGTAACCCTGAGTGGCTGTTCAAAAGCCTTCAGCCGCTAAGCGAAGTACAACACACTCGAATTCAAGAAAGCAGGCAGTATCTCGATACAAAAATAGAAAGCCTGCACTTCTCCGGCGATTTAGACAGTGCCACCAGTCGTATTGAGTCGCCACACAAACTCGTCCAAGAGCAGTTCTTTAGTTCTTCGCGTTTCCTAGCCGAACCAAGACTCACCATACGGGTATTTTCTCCAACCCACTTAGTTTGGTGGGACTTGGTTGCTTACCTTGTTGTTTTGAGCCTAATCTTTGCGATTATTTATCTAACAATGCAGCTCAACCACCATAGACAACAAAGACGAGCACAGATAGACAGGCTGCAATCCGAAGCCAAGCAAAAACTCGAATTTCAAGTGCTTGAACGTACATCGGAGTTACATGTTGAGATCAAACACCGTATCGAAACCGAGCATGTTCTGAGGCAAACCCAAGACGAGCTCATCCAAGCCGCCAAACTAGCAGTGCTAGGGCAGATGTCAGCGAGCATCAGTCACGAACTGAATAACCCGCTTGCCGCGATTCGCAGTTATGCCGACAACGGCCGATTGTTTCTTGCCAAAGAAAAAACCGATCGTGTCGATGACAATCTATCGCGAATCTCGGCACTCACTGATCGTATGGCGAAAATCAGCCACCAGCTTCGCTCGTTCGCCAAAAAATCTACTGCGGAAGAGCTACACACCTTACAAATACTCCCAGTTTTACATTCATCGAAAGAGCTGATGAAGCCACAACTCAAGAGCGAGCGAGTTAAGGTCAACGAACTCCCTGAGACCTTTGATGCTTGCGTGCTCGCCAACGCCATTCAACTGGAACAGGTGATCATTAACCTGCTGACCAACGCGATTCAGGCGGTGGAACAACAAGATGACAAACAATTAGCTATTCTGTTAGAGATTAGAGAGTCCGACCATCAACAAGCCAATACCTTGCTAATTCATGTCGATGATAACGGCCCCGGCTTCACCTCCCCTTCTAGCGGAAACTTTTTTGAACCCTTCCATACCACCAAGAAAAACGGACTTGGACTTGGGCTATCGATTTCTCAACAAATAATCAACGGAATAAATGGCAAGCTCGTTACCGGTAGTAGCCCTCAAGGCGGTGCTCGAATCAGCATAGAGTTGCCCCTTGTTGGACATGAACAGCAAACAAAAACTCAGCAATAACCAGAATACAAAGAAGTAAAGGAATCACTATGTGTCACGTCTATTTCATTGATGATGAATCCGATCTAAGAATGGCGATTGAACAGAGCTTCGAGCTCGCCGACATTGATGCCGAATTCTTTCCCGATGCGGAGTCTGCTCTGCTCGCGATTCAAGAAAACGGCTTACCTCACGTGATCATCACTGATATCTGTTTACCGGGTCTATCCGGGCATGATCTGCTCAACACCGTAATGCACAAAGACAAAGAGATCCCTGTGATCATGATTACTGGTCACGGCGATATTTCAATGGCCGTTCAAGCCATCCAATACGGCGCCTATGACTTCATTGAAAAACCTTTCGCTAATGAACGCCTAGTCGAAACCACTAAGCGAGCGATAGAAAAACGTCAGCTCACCCTCGAGAACCTTGAGTTAAAACGTTCACTTAAAGCCAGCCAAGCACTTGGTCCAAGGATCATTGGTGACACGCAATCAATGACGGAGCTGCGGTCTATCATCACTCACGTTGCCGATACCAATGCCGACATATTGCTATTTGGCGAAACAGGCACTGGCAAAGAATTAGTTGCACGCTCTCTGCATGAACAAAGCAGCAGGCGAGAACAAAACTTCGTCGCAGTCAACTGCGGCGCAGTACCTGAAAATCTGATTGAGAGTGAACTGTATGGCCATGAGAAAGGGGCATTCACTGGCGCAGAAAGCAAACGTGTCGGTAAATTTGAATTTGCTCAGGGCGGAACTCTATTCTTAGATGAAATTGAGTCCATGCCAATGCAGGCACAAATTCGCCTGTTGCGCGTCTTGCAAGAACGCGTCATCGAAAGGGTTGGGTCTAATGGTTTAGTCCCTCTAGACATTCGAGTGATTGCGGCAACTAAAGTCGACCTAAAGAAAGCCGCTGAAGAAGGCACTTTCCGCCAAGACCTCTATTATCGACTCAATGTTGTGACCTTAGATTTACCGCCGTTAAGAAGCCGACAAGAAGATATCCCAGCACTCTTCCACCACTTCCTACTGGTCGCTGCGGCGCGTTATGGCAAGACTGCCCCTGCCCTTCCACAAAAGGAGCTGCACGCACTTTTGGCTCATGATTGGCCGGGAAATGTTCGAGAATTACGTAATACTGCAGAGCGTTTTGTACTTTTAGGTAAGCTTTCTCACTTATCAGACAGCGCCACTGAAACTACTCAAGAACTGTCTTTGGCAGAATTGGTATCTGACTTTGAAAAAAATACGTTGAAGCAGGCACTTATTGAATGCAATGGCAGTATAAAAGAGACCATGGAGAGGCTGCAATTACCGAGGAAAACCCTCTACGATAAGATGCAAAAGCACCAGCTAACGAAAGAATCTTATAAGGTAGAACCAAACTAAATTAGATTTGGGAGCAAGATCACCTATACTTATTTCGACAACAGGATGTTATGCAATAAATATAATAAGGAAGTAGTTATGGGTGAGAAAACAAAAGTGCCATCGATTACCGATACTTTCGAGATAGATGGTATTTTTTATGCTGACAATCATGTCGATCTACACACGCCAGAATTAGAGGCAAAACGCGCTTTGTATGAGCAGATAAAGCCTCATTCAAATCGTGGCAGAAATATAGATGAGGAGGTCTAGCGACCTCCTCATTTTTTATGGATTAAATTCCATGTCAGTGAATGACTCAAATAGCTACTTGGTTATGATCTCTGGTCCCATCAAGGTGGTTGGTAACCATGTTGATACCCAAGGTACGTAAGTGACGATAATCAGGAATAAGAACATCACCCCAACCCACGGCAATGCGGCTTTTACCACGTTCATCATCGACATCTTCGCGACACCTGCGGTCACAAACAAATTGAGCCCGACAGGCGGCGTTATCATCCCTATCTCCATGTTCACCACCATCATGATACCTAGGTGAATTGGGTCGATACCGAGCGCAATTGCAATTGGGAATACCAAAGGAGCAACAATGATCAGCAAGCCTGATGGCTCCATGAACTGCCCACCAATCAAGAGTAAAACGTTTACTACAATCAAAAAGGTGATCGGACCCAAGCCCGCAGATAGCATAGACTCAGTGATCATTTGAGGAATGCGTTCTTCGGTCAGTACATGCTTAAGAATCAGAGCATTGGCAATGATAAACAGCAGCATGATCGTCAGCTTGCCTGCATCGTAAAGTGTGTCTTTGGTGTCTTTATGGAAAAACGTTTGGAACACCTTAACCAAAGCAGGCTTTGTATTGTTCTTGTCAGCGAAAGGCCCCATATCTTTATAGATAAAGTTGGCAATGAAGAAGGCATACACCGCAGCCACTGCCGCCGCTTCTGTCGGAGTAAAGATGCCGCCGTAGATACCACCTAGAATGATGACAATCAGCAGCAAGCCCCAGCTCGCATCTTTCGCAGCTGCGAACATCTCGCCCCAGCCCACAAATGGCTGTGCCGGAATCTTCTTAATACGTGCTGCGATGTAGATAGCAATCATCAACATCACACCCGCCAGCAAACCAGGAATAACGCCACCTAAGAACATACGACCTACCGATACATCGGTCGCAGCCGCGTAAACCACCATCACGATGGACGGCGGAATCAAAATACCCAAAGTACCCGCGTTACAGATAACCCCTGCCGCGAACTCTTTTGAGTAACCGTTTTTGATCATACCTGCGATAACGATACTACCGATCGCCACTACCGTTGCAGGAGATGAACCAGAAAGGGCTGCGAACATCATACATGCCACAACCGACGCCATCGCCAAGCCGCCGCGGAACCAACCTACCATCGCGATAGCAAAACGGATAATACGTTTCGCCACGCCACCAGTAGACATGAAGCTAGAGGCCAAAATAAAGAAAGGAATCGCTAAGAGTGTGTAGTGGCCTGCAAATGCATTAAACAGCGTTTGTGCGACTGAAGCTAATGACGCATCTGAGTGCATCAATAAGAATATTACGCTCGATAAACCGAGGGAAATTGCAATTGGTACACCGACCAACATGAAAGCAATTACCATTAAAAATAGAAATAACATTGCCATGATTAGTCTTCCTTACCGTTAGATTTTGTACTCGACTCATTCGCTTTGTTCTGCGGAGTCGAATTCAATACCGCTGTCGCATCTTCGTCAGAGCCCGCTAGCACGTCTGCTTTCAACGCATCCAGCTCTTCTTCGGCTTCGTGTCCTGCAATCATGCGGTCAAGCTTGCCTGTTACGACTTGGTAAGCAACTTGAGCAAAACGGAACGTTAGCATTGCCATACCAATCGGCAGCGCCATATAAGGAATAAAACGTGGCAGTTTCTCGTATCGCTCACCTTCATTCATCCAGTCAGAAAGAAACTGAAGCATCTCGGGCATTGGAATATCATCGGTCTCATACCATGCACGATCGGTCGCGAACGGGTACCAATAATTCCAAGAACCGATAAGAAGTAAGATTGAAAATGCTAGGCAGCTTGTCACGGCGATGAGCGCATACACTTTGCGTAGCTTTTCTGGGGCAAGGTTGATGATCACATCAACACCAATGTGGAAGTGTTTTTTAACGCCATAAGATGCGCCCACTAACACCATCCAAGCAAACATGAACACGGTCAGTTCCAGTGCCCATAAGATGTTGTCATTGAATGCGTATCGAAATACCACGTTGGCAAAAGTAAGTAGCGTCATTGCGCCAAGGAAAAATGCGATTAGTGACTCTTCAATCACATCCGTAACTCTTCCGACTTTGGAAAAAAGAGAGGTTTCCAGTGCTGATTCGCTAGAATTTGGTTGTTCCATTTGAGGCTTTTCCATAATTGACTCCGCTTATAATTGTTTTAATAAGGAGTGACGAATACTCGCCACTCCCTTAGCGGTGTTATTGGTTTGAAGCTAACGCTGCATCGATAAGGTCTGAACCGATGTCTTTTTCAAACTTCTTCCATACTGGTTGAAGTGCAGCTACCCATGCTTCACGCTGTTCAGGCGTAAGTGTACGAACCTCACCACCCGCTTCGATGATGTTGTTTTTGTTCGCTAGGTTAACTTTTGAAGATTCTGCGTTACGCGTCTCAGACACTTCTTGAACGATAGTGCCAAGCTGTGTGCGTACATCTTCAGGTAGGTCTTTCCAGAAGTCGTTTGACGTTACAACTAGGTAATCCAAGATACCGTGATTAGTTTCGGTCACGCCGTCTTGTACTTCAAAGAACTTCTTACCGTAGATGTTTGACCATGTGTTCTCTTGACCATCGATAACTTTAGTTTGCAAGCCACCGTACACTTCTTTGAAAGACATCTTCTGTGGGTTAGCGCCTAGTTGTTCAAACTGAGCCACCAATACATCCGATGCTTGAACACGGAATTTCAAACCTTTTGCATCTTCAGGGCTGATAAGAGGTTTGTTCGCCGACATCTGTTTCATGCCATTGTGCCAAAACGCAAGACCTTGCAGGCCACGACGCTTCATCGCGTTCTTCAGCTTTTCACCAGATTCTGAGTTTTGGAAACGGTCAACGGCTTCTACGTCTTCAAATAGGAAAGGAAGGTCAAAAATGCGGTATTTCTTAGTGAACTTCTCAAATTTTGACAGCGATGGCGCCGCCATTTGAACATCACCATTTAACAGGGCTTCCAGTACCTTATTATCATCGTAAAGTGTTGAGTTAGGGAAAACTTGCATACAAGCTTTTCCATTCATTTCTGTGTTTACTCGCTCTTCCAGTAAAGAAGCGGCGATGCCTTTCGGGTGCTTATCGGTATTGGTTACATGACTGAATTTAATCACGATTTCACCTGGATCACAGTTTGCAGCAGCATTAAAACTTGTGAGCGCCAGAGCAGAGACAGACAGCAGGGTAAGAGGCTTAAACATTATTATTCTCCTTAGTAAACAAAACAGCCCTTCAATGGGAACTGCGTGCTTTCACTAAGGCAATTAGCGCGCCACATTGACACAAATCATTAACAACCCTTTAACTATAAGGCTTCATGATATCTGCCTGCTGCAATCACCAACTCGCTGCAAAAATCAATGGGTGGGAAATGACACATAGAATATTTGTAAATGGGTGGGAGTTGACCAACGCATCACTAATGGATACGGCCGAATGAGGTCTGACCAAGAGCCACATTGCCGATGATACCTTGAAGTAATTTCGACCTATCCTGTAGAGTGCTGCACAACTTAGTCAGATTTACACTTAATAAGAGTTGATACCAATGAGTCAGATCTACCATCACCCAGTACAAATTTACTATGAAGATACCGATCACTCAGGTGTGGTTTATCACCCTAACTTTCTAAAGTACTTTGAGCGTGCGCGCGAACATGTCTTGGGTAGCGATAAATTGGCGGAATTGTGGAACGAGCACGGACTAGGTTTTGCGGTCTATAAAGCCAACATGACTTTTCAAGATGGTGTTGAGTTCGCTGAGATCTGTGACATCCGAACTTCTTTTGAACTCGATGGCAAATACAAAACGCTATGGCGACAAGAAGTGTGGCGTAAAGATGCAACCAAACCCGCGGTGATTGGTGATATCGAAATGGTCTGTTTAGATAAAGACAAACAACTGCAGCCCGTACCTGCCGAAGTATTAAAAGCGATGCTTGGCGAAACGAGCTAACTTCGTCTCACCAAACCAGCTTAAAAGAGATGAGACGACGAAAAGGTTCTCATCTCTAATTGCATTGGCAGACTCGCCCCACCAAGCGTAACAGCAAAGCGATACTTCTCATCCAACCTCCCCAAGCAACATTGCCAATCTGCAGAACTATCGATTTGCTCAGTAACATCCAACCCAACTCCACTGTATATGCTGATTTCACCATGCAATCTAATTTCATCCTGCAAGTTTGGTTGAAAACCCGAAGCGTGAATTGACAATGTTTGCTCCGTCAGATTGGAGAATTCGAACGAAAAGCTTCGCAACGATGTGGCCAGCCCCTTGCCCGTCGCTTTGATGTACGACTCTTTCAACGCCCACAGATCGAAAAAACGCTCTCTCTGTTCTTCTTTGCTGAGCTCAAGTAAATCCGCCAATTCTTTATCTGAAAAGTAGTGCTTCATGATCGAGTCGATATTGGTCGAACTTCTTGCGTGTTCAATATCAACACCCAATTGAACTTGCTTCCCTTCTCTCTGGCAAACTGCAATCAACAAATGTTCTTTGCTATGACTAATATTGAAATTTAACCCCGTCTTGAGTTGCTGTTTGGCGACTAAACTTGGCTTTCCTTTCTCGCCATATTCAAAGCGCCACGCTTCAGGCATCAAATCAGAATAGCGAGACAGAACTTTTCTTAGGTAATTTCGAACATACAGAGCCTGAATTTGAGATGAGGGCATTCGATAGCGCTCAACTTTAGCTATCTCATCGGCTGCCAGTCTCTTTTTGAGCTGCGATACATTGTCTGGCTGGTCATTTAAATGACTCAGAGAACATAGCCACAAATCAACAACGGAAGTTTTCATTTAACTCGAACTCACTTCTAGAAATCACTCTTCAAAACACGATTGGAACAACCAAATCGAACAAATTTAACTCATCTATGATTTAAGTGAAACCTAGAGAATACGGGAGGGAAACACCCTTCATATACGGGCTTAAAACCAATTTCTCAAATAATAACAAATTAAAACACAGATCACACTTAGCCTTACACAAGAGGCATCCATTAAATGTTACTTACAAAAACATGACATAGATCTCACCAAATCAAAATATAGAGTAAAAACACTAAATAACAACTCATAACCATTAATTATCAACAAGTTAATGAAATTGAAAATGCAAAAATCAAAACCATACCAAATTCATCTGGTCTGAACAGATCATAGTGGCCTCTCGGAGCATTGTATCAATAAGTCACCTCGGGTAGCCTGCTCAACCATTAAACAAATTCACACGTTTTCTTTGCGGATACCGACTTTTCATTTAGTCAGACTTTGAACAGGATTTTAATGGACATCGCCTCAACATTTGAATGCCACCGTCGCGCATGAAACACCTCCCCTACTCTCGTAAGTCAACGCACTTCGAAAGCCTAATTTCTATCTGGTTGCCGCCACTCAGCAACCTGAATTTTCAGCTGCGCTTCCCTAAATCTGTTTCAGATTTTCTTTCTTTAATTTTAAAAGCGCAGCCTCAAAACACGACATCACTTTCTGTGATTTCTAGTGGAGACTCATAATGAGCCAACCCGAGACAAATACACCGGAATCAGTCGACGATTCTCGACTGAATAAACGCCTTAAAGATATGCCTGTCGCTATCGTTGGTATGGCGAGCATGTTTGCGAACTCTCGCTACCTGAATAAATTTTGGGACCTTATTAGCGAAAAGATCGATGCGATTACTGAAGTACCAGATACGCACTGGCGTCCAGAAGATTACTACGACTCAGATCGTACTACGCCAGACAAGTCTTACTGTAAGCGCGGTGGTTTCATCCCTGAAGTGGACTTCAACCCTATGGAGTTCGGTCTTCCGCCAAACATCCTAGAACTGACTGATACTTCACAGCTGCTTTCTTTGATCGTGGCAAAAGAAGTACTTGAAGATGCGAAACTTCCTGAAGGCTATGATCGCGATAAGATCGGTATCACGCTCGGTGTTGGTGGTGGTCAGAAGATCGCTCAAAGCCTGAATGCTCGTCTGCAATACCCTGTTTTGAAAAAAGTCTTCAAGAGCAGTGGCATCAACGACGAAGACAGCGAAATGCTGATCAAAAAGTTCCAAGACCAATACATCCACTGGGAAGAGAACTCATTCCCTGGTTCATTAGGTAACGTAATTTCAGGTCGTATTGCTAACCGCTTTGACCTTGGTGGCATTAACTGTGTGGTAGATGCTGCGTGTGCAGGTTCTCTAGCCGCAATGCGCATGGCACTGAGCGAGCTGGTTGAAGGCCGCAGCGAAATGATGATCACAGGTGGTGTGTGTACTGATAACTCGCCAACCATGTACATGAGTTTCTCTAAAACACCTGCATTTACCACCAATGAAACCATTCAACCTTTCGACATCGACTCAAAAGGCATGATGATTGGTGAAGGCATCGGTATGGTTGCTCTGAAGCGCTTAGAAGATGCAGAACGCGATGGCGACAGAATCTACTCAGTAATTAAAGGTGTCGGTTCTTCTTCGGATGGCAAGTTCAAGAGTATTTACGCACCTCGCCCTGAAGGACAAGCAAAAGCACTAAAACGTGCTTACGATGATGCTGGTTTCGCACCGCACACGCTTGGCCTTTTAGAAGCTCATGGCACAGGTACAGCGGCAGGAGATGTTGCTGAATTTGGTGGCTTAAACTCGGTATTCAGTGAGAACAATGAAGAGAAGCAACACATTGCGTTAGGCTCTGTGAAATCTCAAATTGGTCACACTAAATCAACCGCGGGTACTGCAGGTTTAATCAAAGCTGCACTAGCACTGCACCACAAAGTGCTGCCGCCAACGATCAATGTATCAGCTCCGAATCCTAAGTTAGATATCGAGAACTCACCGTTCTACCTAAACACACAAACGCGCCCTTGGATGAAACGTGTCGACGGCACACCACGCCGTGCAGGTATCAGCTCATTCGGTTTTGGTGGCACTAACTTCCACGTTGTATTGGAAGAGTACACACCAGAGCACGCTCGCGGTGACAAATACCGTCAGCGCCAAGTGCCGCAAACTCTGTTATTCAGCGCAGAATCTCGTCAAGCACTGATCAATGAGCTCAAGCAGGTTTCAACTCAAGCGGCAGACGCTGCGTTCAAACTTGAAGCGCTTGCTGAGCAACACGCTCTACGCGAAGTTGACGCTAAGCATGCTCGTCTTGGTTTAGTCGTGACTGACCAAGCAGACCTTCAAGCGCAACTGACTCAAGCGGTTTCAATGCTTGAGAGCCAAACAAAAGCACATTGGCAGATGCCAAACGGTACTAGCTACCGTGAGTCGGCACTGATTGCTGAAAACGGCGCAGGTAAAGTGGCTGCATTATTTGCTGGTCAAGGTTCACAATACCTGAACATGGGTCGCGAGCTTGCTTGTCATTACCCTGAAATGCGTCAACAGCTTGCTCAAGCGGATCAAGTATTTGGTCAGCACAAGAAAACGGCTCTGTCACAAATTCTGTTCCCAATTCCAACCTTCACACCAGAAGCAACCAAAGCTCAAGAAGCTGTGTTAACCAACACGGCCAATGCGCAGAGTGCGATTGGTACTGTGTCTATGGGTCAGTTCGACATCATGACTCAAGCAGGCTTCAAAGCCGACATGGTCGCAGGCCACAGCTTTGGTGAGCTAAGTGCACTATGTGCATCGGGTGTTATCTCGCAAGACGATTACTACCAGCTAGCTTTCGCTCGAGGCGATGCGATGGCAGCGACACCTGAACAAGGCGACAGCGGTACTATGTTTGCGGTCATCCTAGACGCAGACAAACTTCCAGCCGTTGAAAGCTGCATCAGCCAATTCGAAGGCGTGAGCATTGCCAACTACAACGCTCCGACTCAATTGGTTATTGCTGGTCCAACAGCAACCGTTCAGCAGGCAGCCCAAGCGCTAACTGAGCAAGGCTTCAAAGCAATTGCTCTGCCAGTATCTGGTGCTTTCCACACCCCGCTTGTTGCTCATGCTCAAAAGCCATTTGCAGCTGCAATTGATAAAGCTTCATTTAGCGCTCCAACGCTGCCGCTTTACTCAAACGCAACGGGCAAACTGCACAGCAAAGACGCTAAAGCGATTAAGAAAGCATTCAAACAACACATGCTGCAATCGGTTCGTTTCAGCGAGCAAATTGAAGCGATGTATGAAGCAGGCGCGCGCGTATTCGTTGAGTTCGGTCCGAAAAACATTCTTCAAAAGCTGGTTGAGAAAACACTGGCTGATAAAAACGAAGAACTTTACGCAATCAGCATCAACCCAAGCCCTAAAGGAGACAGTGACCAACAGCTTCGTTTAGCTGCGGTTCAACTGTGCGTGACAGGTGTTTCATTAGACAACATTGACCCTTACCAAGCTGACATTGCTGAACCTGCAAAGGCATCACCAATGAACATCAAGCTGAATGCAACCAACTACATCAGCCCTGCTACTCGTAAGAAAATGGATCAATCATTGGCTTCGGGCAACGTCACCGAAAAGACTGAGATTGTTGAAGTGAAAGTTGAAGTCGAGAAAATCGTGGAAAAAGAAGTGATTAAAACAGAAATCGTTGAAGTACCTGTGGCTGCTCCTCAAGCTTCAAATGTACAACAGTCAGTTGCAGCAGCGCCAAGTGCACAAGTAGCTCAGCAACCTCAAGTGGCGCAAGCTGCACCAGCGACTATTCAGCCAGCAGCTCAAGTAACGGTTGATGAATCTTCACTGCAGTCGTTCTTCAATGCTCAACAACAAGCAGCAGAAGTACATCAGAAATTCTTGGCGATTCCTCAGCAATACGGTGACACGTTCAATACCCTAATGTCTGAGCAAGCGAAAATGGCAACAGCAGGCGTAGCAATTCCTGAGAATCTACAGCGTTCTATGGAGATGTTCCACCAGCACCAAGCTGAAACGCTAAAAGCGCACGCTCATTACCTAGAGATGCAAGCGCACAGCAACAACTCAGCACTTAACATATTGACACAAGGTTCTGTCGAAACAGTACAACCAACCTTCGTTGCTTCTGTAAATGCTCAGCCAGCGATTCAAGCTACTCCAACTACTTCAGCAGCTATCGTTCAACAGCCTGTAGTTCAAGTGCAAGCTGCTCCTGTACAAGCGGCGCCAGTTCAAAATACAACAGCTCAACAAGCTCCGGTACAGAAAGCCGTTCCTGCCCCACAAGTAGCGGCTCAAGCGGCAGCGCCTGTTGCAGCTCAACCTGTGCCAGTTAAAGCACAACCGGCTCCTGTGGCGGCACCAGTAGCAGTACAATCAGCAGATGCTGAAAAAGTGATGCTGGAAGTGGTCGCTGAGAAAACGGGTTACCCAACGGAGATGCTTGATCTAGAAATGGACATGGAAGCAGATCTTGGTATCGACTCAATCAAGCGCGTAGAGATCCTTGGTACCGTTCAAGACGAGATGCCAAACCTACCTGAGCTGAACCCTGAAGATTTAGCTGAGTGTCGCACTCTTGGTGAAATCGTTACCTACATGAACAGCAAGATGCCAGCATCAGCGCCTGTGGCAGCACAGCCAAGCGTAACCGCTCCTGTTCAAGCAGCTAACGGTCTTGATGCAAAAGTCGTTCAACAAACCATGCTTGAAGTGGTTGCTGAGAAGACAGGTTACCCAACGGAAATGCTTGATCTAGAAATGGATATGGAAGCAGACCTTGGCATCGACTCAATCAAACGTGTTGAGATTCTTGGTACGGTTCAAGATGAACTGCCTACTCTTCCAGAGCTAAACCCTGAAGACTTAGCTGAGTGTCGTACTCTTGGCGAAATCGTTGCTTACATGAATACTAAAAGCATGAACAGCAAACTTCCAGCTTCTGCTCCTGTGCCTTCACTAGCACCAGCAGTTACTCCGGCAACATCTAACAACGGACTAGATGCGGCTGTCGTTCAAAAAACCATGTTAGAAGTAGTAGCAGAGAAAACGGGCTACCCGACTGAAATGCTAGACCTAGCAATGGATATGGAAGCTGACCTTGGTATCGATTCAATCAAGCGTGTTGAGATTCTTGGTACGGTTCAAGATGAACTACCGACTCTTCCAGAACTAAACCCTGAAGACTTAGCTGAATGTCGCACTCTAGGCGAAATCGTAGCCTACATGAACAGCAAGCTTCCAGCTTCTGCTCCAGTAGCAGCTCAAGCATCTGCGCCAGCAGTATCAAACGGTTTAAACGCAGAACAAGTTCAAAGCACAATGTTGAGCGTAGTAGCGGATAAAACGGGCTACCCAACAGAAATGCTCGACCTAGCAATGGACATGGAAGCTGACCTTGGCATCGACTCAATCAAACGTGTTGAGATCCTTGGTACGGTTCAAGACCAACTACCAACCTTGCCAGAGCTAAACCCTGAAGACCTAGCTGAGTGTCGTACTCTGGGTGAAATTGTAGACTACATGAACAGCAAGCTAGCTCCGAATTCGGAAGCAGCGACAGTAGCTCCTGCTCCAGAAGCCGCTGTAGAAAGCACGAGCAACGACCTAAACCCTGCTCACGTTCAATCAACTATGATGGAAGTGGTTGCCGACAAAACAGGCTACCCAGCAGAAATGCTCGACCTAGCGATGGACATGGAAGCTGACCTTGGTATCGATTCGATTAAACGCGTTGAGATCTTGGGTACGGTTCAAGACCAGCTACCAACGCTGCCAGAGCTAAACCCTGAAGACTTAGCTGAGTGTCGTACTCTTGGTGAAATCGTTACCTACATGCAAAGCAAGCTATCCGTTGCTGCACCTGTAGCGACTGCTAAAGCTGAATCAGTAACGCCTATCGCAGAAACAGCGACAGCGGAACTTCCTCCACACAATGAGGTAGCGCTAAAAAAGCTACCAGCGGCAGATAAACTCGTCGATTGTTTCTCAAAAGACGCTTGTGTCGTGATCACAGATGATGGTCACAACGCCGGTGTTCTAGCAGAAAAGTTGACCGCTAACGGCATTCAAGTTGCTGTAGTGCGTAGTGCTCTTTCTGCCGCGTCACCTTTAAACAGTGAAATCGCAAGCTACACACTCAACAGCGTCGATGATGCTGGTGTGACTGCAGTTATTAACGACATCGAAGCAGACCTTAAAACGTCGAACAAAGTGATTGCTGGCTTCATTCACCTACAAGCTATCGTTGATGCTAAACAAAGCAACGAGCAAGCGGTTAACTTGAATGCAGACTCAAGAGCTTCACTGACGACAGCGTTCTTATTCGCCAAGCACCTAAATGGCCAACTGAATGCCGTTTCTGGTCGTAGCGTGTTCTTCACACTAAGCCGTATCGATGGTGGCTTTGGTTACCTAGATACTAAGCAATTAGCGAATGCAGAACTTAACCAAGCGGCTCTATCTGGTCTAACTAAGACACTGAGCCATGAATGGTCAAACGTATTCTGCCGTGCATTGGATGCTGACGCTTCTATTGATGCTCGTCACCTAGCTGAAGCTATCACAGGTGAACTGTTCGATATCGATACCAACACGGTTGAAATCGGCCTTAGCCATACGGAAAACGGTGAATCTGGTCGTGCAACACTGATTGCGACAACACCAGGCGCTGCACAAACTAAAAACACAGGCGCTCAACTCACCAAGAGCGACAAAGTTCTCGTAACTGGTGGCGCTAAAGGCGTGACGTTTGAATGTGCACTGACGCTTGCTAAGCAATGTAAATCTCATTTCGTTCTTGCAGGTCGTAGTAAGCATATTACTTCAGTTGATCTACCTCAGTGGGCACAAGGTAAGCAAGAGAAAGAGCTAAAACCAGCGGCTATCGCTCACCTACAAGCAACAGGTGACAAACCAACGCCGAAGAAAGTAGATGCCTTGCTAAAACCTGTATTGAGCAGCCTTGAAATCAACGCAGCACTTGCCGCTTTCAATGAGATCGGCGCGAGCGCTGAATACCTAAGCCTAGATGTATCGAACCATGAGTCAGTAGCAAAAACACTGGCAAACTTCGAAGGCATCACAGGTCTTATCCACGGTGCAGGTGTACTGGCTGACAAGCATATTCAAGACAAAACGCTTGATGAACTGAACATGGTTTACGGCACCAAAGTGGGCGGACTAGAAGCGGTTCTTGGTGGTCTTGATAGCAGCAAGCTAAAACTGATTGCGATGTTCTCTTCGGCGGCGGGTTTCTACGGAAACACAGGCCAAAGCGATTACTCAATGTCCAACGAGATCCTGAACAAAGCGGCTCTACAGCTGTCTGCTCGTAACCCTCAAGCGAAAGTGATGAGCTTCAACTGGGGACCGTGGGACGGTGGCATGGTCAACGCAGCACTGAAACGTATGTTTACAGAGCGCGGTGTGTACGTAATTCCTCTTCAGGCGGGTGCAGAGCTATTTAGTTCTCAACTACTGAACGAAACTGGCATTCAACTGCTGGTTGGTACGAGCATGCAAGGTTCTGACAACAAGGAAGCTGCTGTAAAAAAGCTTAATGCGGAGTCTGTGCACCTTGCAGAGAGTCCGCTGAATACAAGCATTACTGTGACACGTCATCTTGATCCAAAGGCATTGCCTTTCATTCAAGATCACTGCATTGCCGGTAACCCAGTGTTACCGACAGTGTGTGCCATCCAATGGATGCGTGAAGTCGCAGAGCAACTGTTAGGGGTGAACGTTAGCGTTCACAACTACAAACTGCTGAAAGGTGTGATTTTTGATACTGATGAAGTGAAAGAGCTGAAACTGGTTCTTTCCTCTGATGCTAAATCAAAAGATCAGCTAAAAGCAGTAATCAGCTGCCAAGGACGACCACAGTATCAAGCTCAGTTGCAAGTTGCCTCTGTGCAAATGTCTGAAGATGTTCAACAAGCGTCGACAAAACGCTTTGAAGCCAGCACTTCAGCACCTGTAACAACGGCACAAGCTCTATACAGTGACGGCACTCTGTTTCATGGACCAAGATTGCAAGGTATTACCTCAGTTGAGCGCTTTGACGACTTAGGCTTATTGGCTCAGTGCCAGTTGCCTCAGATTGAAAACAGCGACTGCGGATCATTTATTCCTAAGCAAGGCTTTGGCGATAGCCAACCATTTGCTGAAGATTATCTGTTGCAAGCAATGCTGGTATGGGCTCGATTGAAGTACGGCGCGGCAAGCCTACCGTCTGCAATCGGTGAGTTTATTTGTTACGCACCGATGCACAATGGTGACCAAGGTTGGCTAGAGCTGAGCGTGATAAAAAGCACGGCTCGTTCGCTGCAAGCTGATATCTCACTTTACCACCAAGATGGTCGTTTAAGTGCGGTAATGAAAGGTGCCAAAGTCACCATCAGCAAGAGTTTAAACGATGCATTTTTGCCAAAGTCTAGCTCAGCAGTATCAAAGAAAGAGGCGACTAAAAACGCAGAAAAGGAGCAATTGTCATAGTGACTGTTCCTACTAATAAAGCGATGCCATTGCGCATCGCTCTTTTAGCTCAGCCAGCAAACGCGGCTGAGCTTTCTGCCGACTTATCACCTTCGCTTCCAGAGATGGTTACTGTTGTGGTCGATGGCAATTTTAATCAAGCACTTGCTCAAGCGATTGAGGCTGTCATTCAAGGTAGTGTTATTAAACTTTGTTTAGATTCTCACTCACCATCATTGTTGATGTTAAGTGCGCTGAATGCTGCTCAGAATAAGATTCACCCACACGCGAATTTGGCGAGCTTTGTAGATACAGCTACCGGAAATAGCATTCAGCTAGCTCTGGATATTGCACGCCGCCCCGCTTCAGATTTAAGTCATCAACAGCAACACTCTGACTTATCGGCTTCGCAGCAGTTTGATGAATTGTTGAATATAGTTAATGCGATATCGAGCCGTTCATTACCGAGCCATTCATTACCTAACCATTACTGGTTCACTGAGCCAAACAAAGCACGTGTTGCTGCGTTAACTTTCAGTGACGATAGCCCAAAAGCCACCAGCCTGATATTGACTCAAGCGACCGGTTTGCACGAGCCAAAGCCATTGCTATCCAGCGAGAGTTTGATGTTTGTGGTTTCTGGCTGCGAGCAAACTGAATTGGTTTCTCAGTTGGCCTCACTAAGAGCTGAGCTTAAATGCGTTAGTGATTCGGCAGACAGAGAACTTGCTATCGCCAGCTTGATGTATTCAAACCTAAGTCATTTCCAAAGCGCTCAACACAATGCTGACTGTGGTGCGAATATCGTGATTCAGGCGGCTTCAATCGATGCTGCACTGCAAGAGATCACAGCGCTAGAAAATGCGTTGCCAAAAATAATGGCTGACAATAGCCAATACAAGACTCCAGCAGGCAGTTGTTTCTCACCAAAGCCTCAAAGCAAAGGTGGCGTTGCATTTGTTTACCCTGGTGTTGGCACGGTTTATCCCGGTATGTTGCGCGATTTTCACCACCATTTCCCACAGTTATTTGCTCGTTTAGAACGTGAGGGTAACTTGAAAGAGATGCTGCAGGCAGAGAAAACCTACGCTGAAGATTCGCAAGAAATGTCGCTTAGTGAATTGGCAATTGCCGGTGTAGGCAGTAGTTACCTGTTAACACAACTGCTATGTGATGAATTCAAAGTGCAGCCAGATTTCGCTTTGGGTTACTCCAAGGGTGAGGCTTCCATGTGGGCCAGCTTAAATGTTTGGAAAAACCCACATGCGCTGATTGAGATGACTCAAACTAGCCCTATTTTCACCACGGCAATTTCTGGCGAACTCACTGCAGTGCGTCAAGATTGGCAGCTGAACGGCGACGAAAGCATCCAATGGAACAGCTTTGTGGTTCGCAGTGATGCGCAAGCGATTGAGGCTCTGTTACCAGAGTTTCCACGCGCTTATCTCGCTATCATCCAAGGTGACACTTGCGTACTGGCAGGTTGTGAAAGCACATGTCGTACATTGCTCAAAAAACTGGGTAAACGTGGCATTGCCGCGAATCGTGTTACCGCAATGCACACCACACCAGCATTGAGCCAACATAGCCAAGTGCGTAAGTTTTACACGCAACCACTGTTCGACGAATTGCCAAAGCATATCCGCTTTATCAGCGCAGCAGGTCTAACGACGGGCGCACCAGTCAATATAGACAGCGACAGCATCGCCCTTTCGATTGCCGACACTTTCTGTTCGACGCTGGATTTCACCGCGTTGATCCAGAGTGTGCGTCAGCAAGGTGCTCGTCTGTTTGTCGAAGTAGGTGCCGATCGTCAAACCAGCACATTGATCGACAAGATCAATCGTAGCGACAACGTAGCCGACCAGTACTGCACAATCGCTTCCAATGCCAAGGGTGGTGACGATATTGTCACGCTCATCAAGTGTATTGGCCAGCTCATTACTCATCAAATTCCACTGTCTGTCGAGCCACTTATTCAAGGGCTAGAACAACAGATCACCGCCGCTAAGCAATTACGTGGTGTGCCTCAAGGCAGCGCAGTGAATCATCAAGGAGAGCTAGTATGAGTTCTCAATCGAACCAGTATCAGGCTCAAACTAAGAATAAGCAGCAAGTGAAGTGCAATAAGATCGCGATTGTTGGTATTGCTAACCAGTATCCAGAAGCGGATACGCCAAAAGACTTTTGGCAAAACTTGCTAGATAAAAAAGATTCTCGCACCACATTAAGCGCTGAAAAGTTAGGTGCTAAACCTGAAAGCTATCAGGGCGTGCAAGGCGAATCAGACCGCTTTTACTGTGATAAAGGCGGCTACATCGAAAACTTCAATTTCGACAGCAATGGCTACCGCTTAACAGCTGAGTCATTCAACGGTGTTGACCAAAGTTTCCTATGGGCTTTGGATACCAGTCGTAAGGCGTTAGTTGACGCCGGCATTGATTTAAATGCCGATGTTTTAGAGCGTACAGGCGTGATCATGGGTGCCCTTTCGTTCCCAACCACACGCTCGAACGACCTGTTTCTGCCGATGTATCACTCGGTCGTCGAAAAGGCACTACAAGCTAAATTGGCTAATGACCAGTTTTCACTGCTACCAACCAATGAAACCGCGCAAGACCTTAATCCGATCAATGGTGCTGCAGCACACAACGCCTCGAAGTTAGTGGCTGATGCGCTAGGTTTAGGCAACGTGCAACTTAGCCTAGATGCGGCATGTGCAAGCTCAGTGTATTCATTGAAGTTAGCGTGTGATTACTTGAACACGGGCAAAGCCGACATGATGTTGGCAGGCGCGGTATCCGGTGCTGACCCATTCTTTATCAACATGGGTTTCTCCATCTTCCACGCTTACCCTGACCACGGTGTTTCGGTTCCGTTTGATAGCAATAGTAAAGGTCTATTTGCTGGCGAAGGTGCCGGTGTTTTAGTCCTAAAACGTTTGGCTGATGCAGAGCGTGATGGCGACAACATCTACGCAGTCGTCAGTGGAATCGGCTTGTCGAACGATGGCCGTGGTCAGTTCGTATTAAGCCCAAATAGCAAAGGACAAGTCCAAGCCTTTGAACGCGCTTACGAAGCTTCTAACCTAACACCAGACAGCATCGAAGTAATTGAGTGTCACGCAACCGGCACACCGTTAGGTGACAAGGTTGAGCTAACCTCAATGGAACGTTTCTTTGCTGACAAACTGAATGGTTCTAACCCGCCATTGATTGGCTCTGCGAAGTCCAACCTCGGTCACTTACTGACTGCGGCGGGTATGCCGGGGATCATGAAGATGATTTTTGCGATGAAAGAAGGTGTTCTTCCGCCAAGTATTAATTTGGACAAGCCGCTATCGTCGCCAGAAGGTTTATTTGGCTCACAGACGCTACCAACGCAAGTTCAACCTTGGCCAAGTAAAGCGGGCAACTCAGAGCGCTGTTCGGGTGTTTCTGTATTTGGTTTCGGTGGTTGTAACGCACACTTACTGCTTGAAGCGTACTCAGATAAGAGTCATGTAAACCAGACTCTAGAGTCGGCATCTCCAAGCCTACAGCCGTCTAATTTAAGCATTACTGGCCTAGCGTCTCACTTCGGTTCTCTGCAAAGCATCAACGCGCTGAGCACTGCGATTGAAACCAACAACGATGCTTTCATTGCTTTGCCTAAGAAGCGCTGGAAAGGTTTAGACCAACATCCAGAACTGCTGAATCAGTTTGGTTTACACGGTATTCCAAACGGAGCGTACATCGATCAATTCGATCTCGATTTCCTACGCTTCAAAGTGCCGCCGAATGAAGATGACCGTTTGATCTCTCAGCAGTTGCTACTGATGAAAGTTGCAGACGAAGCCATCAAAGACGCCAAGCTCGTGGCAGGCCAAAAGGTTGCAGTACTGGTAGCGATGGAAACAGAGCTTGAAATGCACCAATTCCGTGGACGCGTAAACCTGCATAGCCAATTGGCTGACAGCTTTACCAACATGGGGATTGAGCTAACACAAGATGAATACCAATCGCTAGAAACCATCGCGATGGACAGTGTGATGGACGCAGCCAAGCTGAACCAATACACCAGTTTCATTGGTAACATCATGGCTTCGCGTATCTCTTCACTGTGGGACTTTAACGGCCCTGCCTTTACGATTTCAGCCGCTGAACAGTCGGTTGCTCGTTGTATCGATGTCGCGCAAAACCTAATGTCGCAAGAATCAATGGACGCAGTCGTGATTGCAGCCGTTGACCTTAGTGGCAGTGCAGAACATGTGATTCTGAAGAACAGCGTCAGCCCAGTGTCACTTGCTCCAAAATTCGGACAACCGCAAGACGGCAGTTGGAATGTGGGCGAAGGCGCAGGTGCAATTGTTCTTGTGGAAGAAGGTCGAGTAGCGAGCAACCAAGACACAGCTTACGGCAGCATTAACGCCTTGGCCTTTGGCTCAAGCGAGCGTAACAACGCCGTTGTTGATGAGTTACTGACTCGAGTCGGTATGAGCTCAAACGATGTTTCTCTGCTTGAGCTTAACCATGCACCTGAGTCTTTGTCACACGAGCTTGTATCTCTCAACTTAGAAGTTACCAAGACCACTCAAGTGAGCCAACGTGTTGGTCACTGCTCTGCAGCTTCTGGCATGGCAAGCCTGCTACACGGTCTGCTCAACCTGAACCTTGAGTCTCTGAATCCAAATATCAGCTCTAAGAGCGCGATTGTTGCCAACATCAGCGAAGGACAATGTTCACAGCTGCTACTAAGCCAGTCGAGTGTTGAATCTCAGTCACTTTCCGTTCGTTTAAGCAATGAACTGGCGAGCGATGCTAAACGTCAATTGGTTAAGCAAGTGACTCTTGGTGGTCGCGATATCTATCAACATATTGCCCAAACCCCAGTGACTAACTTGGCAACGATTCAGCAGAAAGCTTCTGGCAAACAAGCAGCAAAAGTGGCGTCGATTCCAACGACAGCAAACATCAAAGCAGCCCTTGCGCAAAAAGAGTTAGAGAAGAAGGCATTAGCGCAGAACGCGGTAGAGCCAGTCATCGAAACTCCTACATCAGTATCCCCTACTCTGGCGCCAACTCGCCACAGTCAGCTAACAGGTAACCACAGCAATATGACTCATGTCCTATCCGCTAAAAATGGCGTATCAAATATCGACGCTAATACGGATGCAGCATCACAGCCGTCTGTAACACCACACAACCAAGCTTTTGCTCAAAATCAGCAAGCAGCTCAACAGGTACACAAAGCATTCCTGCACACTCGAGCCCAAGGCATGCAGATGGCTGATGCGCTATTAAAAGCACAGTTAAACGCAATTACGTCTGGTTTAGATAGCTCAGCCGAAACATCAACTCAGCCTGTGCAAGCTCAACCAGCTCAGGTTCAGTCAGCGCCAGTAAACGCACTTGCGACACCAGCACCAGTAAAACCTATCCGTAAACCATGTATCTGGGATTACGATGATCTGGTTGAATACGCTGAAGGCGACATCGCCAATGTATTTGGCCCTGACTACGCGATCATCGATAGCTACTCGCGCCGCGTTCGCCTACCAACCACAGACTACCTATTGGTATCTCGTGTAACCAAGCTCAACGCGACAGTGAACGAATACAAGCCAAGCACCATGACCACAGAGTACGACATCCCAGTTGATGCGCCGTATCTTGTTGATGGTCAAATCCCTTGGGCTGTAGCGGTAGAATCTGGTCAGTGTGACCTAATGCTGATCAGCTACTTAGGCATTGATTTCGAAAACAAAGGCGAGCGTGTTTATCGCCTGCTTGATTGTACACTGACCTTCCTTGGCGACTTGCCTCGTGGTGGCGATACGCTGCGTTACGACATCTCAATCAACAGCTTTGCTCGCAATGGCGACACGCTACTGTTCTTCTTCTCGTATGAATGTTTCGTTGGCGACAAGATGATCCTGAAAATGGATAACGGTTGTGCAGGCTTCTTCACTGACGAGGAGTTGGCTGACGGCAAAGGTGTGATTCACACTGAAGATGAAATCAAGGCTCGTAAACTTGCGACTAAGCAACGCTTCGACCCTATGTTGCACTGCCCTAAAACTCAGTTTAACCACCAAGAACTGCGCCACCTGCTGACTGCAAACATCGCAGAATGTTTTGGCCCGACTCACCAATCTAATCGCCACCAGCCTTCTCTATGCTTCAGCTCAGAGAAGTTCATGATGATCGAAAAGGTTAGCCGTGTAGAACCGCAAGGCGGCACATGGGGACTTGGTCTGATTGAAGGTCACAAACAGCTAGAGCCTGAGCACTGGTACTTCCCTTGTCACTTCAAAGATGACTCAGTAATGGCTGGCTCTTTGATGGCAGAAGGTTGTGGTCAACTGCTGCAATTCTTCATGATGCACCTTGGCATGCACACGCTTGTTCAAAATGGTCGTTTCCAACCGCTTGAAAATGCCCCTCAACAAGTACGCTGTCGTGGTCAAGTTCTACCACAATCGGCAGAACTGACTTACCGCATGGAAGTGACCGAGATTGGTCTAAGCCCTCGCCCATACGCGAAAGCTAACATCGATATCTTGCTCAACGGCAAAGTGATTGTTGATTTCCAAAACTTAGGTGTGATGATCAAAGAAGACGACGAATGCACTCGTTACCTACCTTCTTTAGAAACATCTGTCGCGACCCCTGTTATCGAAAGCTTGGACCATAAAAGCTTGGGCCATACACCAGCAGTGAACCAACAGGCTTCAGCGAATGCACCACTCATGGCTCAAATTGAAGACCTAGAAACTGCACCAAACAAAGGTGTGATTCCTCTTCAACACGTTGAAGCTCCGGTGACTCCTGATTACCCGAACCGCACACCCGATACGGTTCCGTTCACGCCTTATCACATGTTCGAATTCGCGACTGGCGATATCGAGAAATGTTTCGGTCCTGATTTCTCTATCTACCGTGGGATGATTCCACCACGTACTCCGTGTGGCGACCTACAGCTAACCACTCGTGTCGTTGAAATCGATGGTAAGCGTGGCGACTTCAAGAAGCCTTCATCATGTATCGCAGAGTACGAAGTGCCAGAAAATGCATGGTACTTTGATGAAAACAGCCACCAGACCCTAATGCCTTACTCGGTATTAATGGAAATTTCACTGCAGCCAAACGGCTTTATCTCTGGCTACATGGGTACAACACTGGGCTTCCCAGGCGAAGAACTGTTTTTCCGTAACCTAGATGGCAGCGGCAAAATGTTGCGTAACGTCGACTTGCCCGGCAAAACGATCACCAACGATTCTCGTCTGCTTTCAACGGTAATGATGGGCACCAACATCGTACAGAGCTTCAGCTTTGAACTGAGCACTGACGGCGTGCCGTTCTACCAAGGTACAGCGGTGTTTGGTTACTTCAAGGGCGCAGCACTGAAAGACCAGCTTGGTTTAGATAACGGTAAAGTGACTCACCCTTGGCACGTTGATAACAACCGCACGCCGGATGTAAACATCAACCTGCTAGACAAAACGACTCGTTACTTCAATGCACCCGTTTCAGCTACTGGTGAAGTGCAAGAGCACTACCAACTGGCTGGCGGTCGTTTGAACTTTATCGATACCGTGCAAATCACCAGCGATGGTGGTAAAGACGGTCTGGGTTACCTATACGCTGAGCGTACGATTGACCCAAGCGATTGGTTCTTTCAGTTCCATTTCCATCAAGATCCGGTAATGCCAGGCTCTCTAGGTGTCGAAGCGATCATCGAGCTGATGCAAACCTATGCGCTAAACAAAGATCTCGGCGCTGGCTTCCGCAATCCGAAGTTTGGTCAAATCCAATCTGAAGTGAAATGGAAATACCGTGGTCAGATTAACCCTCTGAACAAGCAAATGTCTCTGGATGTACATATCACTGCGATTAAAGACGAAGACGGCAAACGCATCATCGTTGGCGACGCAAACCTGAGCAAAGATGGTCTGCGTATTTACGAAGTGAAAGACATCGCGATTTGTATCGAAGAAGCCCCTGCGAACGATAAAGCATAAGCCGCCATTAGTGACAGAGACAGAGAACTAGGAAAGAATTAATTATGACAACTCAAACCACTATCAATAACGAAAAGCTATCTCCGTGGCCTTGGCAGATTGAAGAGAGCACAACTCGCTTTGATAACGCGACAATGTCGACAATATTAAAAGACTTAAGCCTTGCTTGTTACGTCGTGAATCACCCAGAAAAAGGTTTAGGCGTTAGCCAACAAGCAGAGATTGCATCGGGTGATTCAGCAAGTTCAGCGAACAACCAACCTGTTAGCGCATTTGCTCCCGCTCTTGGTACACAAAGCCTAGGCGACGAAGATTTTCGTCGCTGTCATGGCGTGAAATACGCTTACTATGCGGGCGCAATGGCAAACGGCATTTCATCTGAAGAGTTGGTGATTGCACTTGGCCAAGCTGGCATTCTTTGTTCATTTGGCGCGGCGGGCTTAATCCCGTCTCGCGTTGAGCAAGCGATCAACCGTATCCAAGCAGCACTGCCAAACGGCCCTTATGCGTTTAACCTGATTCATAGCCCAAGCGAACCCGCACTAGAGCGCGGCAGTGTAGAGCTGTTTTTGAAGCACAAAGTGAAAACGGTTGAGGCTTCTGCCTTCTTAGGTCTAACACCGCAAATCGTTCACTACCGTGCCGCGGGCCTTAGCCGTGATGCACAAGGTGAGATTCAGATTGGCAACAAGGTTATTGCTAAGGTAAGCCGTACTGAAGTCGCGAGTAAGTTCATGCAACCAGCTCCAGCTAAAATGCTGCAAGCTCTAGTTGATGAAGGTCGAATCACAGCAGAACAGATGGAACTGGCACAGCTGGTTCCTATGGCTGATGACATTACCGCAGAAGCCGATTCTGGTGGTCACACCGACAACCGTCCGCTAGTAACACTGCTACCAACGATTCTAGCGCTGAAAGAGCAAATCCAAGCTCAGTATCACTTCAAAACACCACTACGTGTCGGTTGTGGTGGTGGCGTAGGCACACCTGATGCTGCTCTAGCGACGTTTAACATGGGTGCTGCTTACATTGTTACCGGTTCAATCAACCAAGCGTGTGTTGAGGCTGGCGCGAGCGAACACACTCGTAAGCTACTTTCGACAACTGAAATGGCTGATGTGACTATGGCTCCGGCGGCCGACATGTTCGAAATGGGCGTGAAACTGCAAGTGGTTAAGCGCGGCACTTTATTCCCAATGCGTGCCAACAAACTGTATGAGTTATACACACGCTACGACTCAATTGAAGCGATTCCAGTAGAAGAGCGTCTGAAGCTTGAGAAGCAAGTATTCCGTTCAACACTGGATGACATTTGGGCGGGGACTGTGGCGCACTTTAACGAGCGCGATCCTAAACAGATCGAGCGTGCTGAAGGTAACCCGAAACGTAAAATGGCGTTGATTTTCCGTTGGTACTTGGGTCTTTCAAGTCGTTGGTCAAACACAGGTGAACAAGGCCGTGAGATGGATTACCAAGTATGGGCAGGTCCTGCACTTGGCGCATTCAACGCGTGGGCAAAAGACAGCTACCTAGATGATTACCAGCAGCGTAATGCGGTCGACCTTGCTAAGCACCTGATGCACGGTGCGGCTTACTTAGCACGTGTTAACCTGCTGACTTCGCAAGGCATCAAGCTTGATCCAGAACTAGCACGATGGAAGCCAACTCAAAGAATGGCGTAAATGACCTAAATGGACTGGTTGACGAGTAACTAATTACTCAGCGACAGGAAACAAAAAAGCGACCTTATCGGGTCGCTTTTCTTTTGGTTGTTCTTGCCAGGCTCGCTACAAAATTAAGACTTCTGCATACGCTTTTTCAAGCGCGCTAAATCAATTGCACTTGAGCGTACAGTAAGCTTGATGCATTCGTAGTCGTATTCTTCCTTCACCACACTCATGTTTGAGCGAATCTCACCGATGATGCCTTGTCCAGAATAAGGGATAGTGATCTCTTCTTCGATCATGCCTTCTTCAGCAACACCAACGATGTACTTGTGCAGTTTAGTGATATCTAACGGATCACGAGTCGACGTTAGCATCGCATCTGGGAAGTCTTCGATCAGCTCTAACTGCTGTTCTTCCGTCAATCTATCGCACTTATTCAGCACCAATAGTTTTTCGCTACCTTCAACGCCCACTTGTGCCAATACGTCGTGTACCACATCAAGTTGTGCGCGGAATGAAACGTCAGAAGCATCAACGACATAAAGCAGCAATGAAGCATCATGCGCTTCTGCTAGCGTAGAGTGGAACGAAGCAACCAAATCGTGTGGCAGTTTCTTGATGAAACCTACTGTATCTGAAACCAGAATACGCGGCTGAGTAATTGGTTGAAGCGCACGAACCGTGGTGTCTAGCGTTGCGAACAGTTTATCTTCACCCACCACTTCGGTTGCGGTCATTGCACGCATCATCGAAGACTTACCGGCATTGGTGTAGCCAACTAAAGCAACAGTGAAAAGCTCCGCGCGCCTTGTGCGTCGGGTCTTCATTTCATCTTGTACGCTTACTAGCTCACGCTTAAGCGCAGCAATTTGGTCACGTACGTTACGACGGTCTAGCTCTAGTGAAGTTTCACCAGCGCCCTGACCCATCTGGCGCTCTTTGTCACCCTCAGCCGTTTCACGAAGTCGTGGCACTAAATAGTTTAGACGAGCGATATCAACTTGCAGACGAGCAGTACGAGTACGAGCGTGGCGACTGAAGATCTCAATGATGATGCCTGTACGGTCAAAAACTTCGACACCTAGGTGAGATTCGACATTACGCAGTTGAGACGGGCTCAAATCACAGTCGAATACCACAACATCAGCAGCGCCGTATTGAAAGTCGCCCGTTGGAAGATCATCAAAATCTAGCTCGTCGATTTCTGAATCAAACAGACCAGATTCATCAAGGAAGTCTTCATCTTCTGCTTCTTCAATCGAACCTTGGTAGCCGGTTAGGTGTGCAATTTCCGCAAGCTTACCAGCACCCAACACGTTTTGTCGTTGAGTTGAACTGTGGTGCTGCGATTGAGTACCGACCACTTTAAACCCTAGGGTTGTTACTAAGCGAGCAAGTTCGGCAAGAGACTCTTTTGCTTCGTCACCTTTGAAGTCCGGTGTCGTAATAGAAATAAGTAAAGCGTTACTAGCTGAGGGTTTTGCTGTTAGTTTCATGTATTCTTCTGTTTATGCACTAATGTGCAACCTAGTATTTGGTCTAAAGTAGCGCGATCCTACGCTGTTCTCGGTCAGCTTTATAGAGCTAACGGAGGCTATTTGGCGATATTATTGCAGTTAATCCATTTATCTCGTTTATCCCTCTGTTTTCGTGAGGAAATAAAACAGGCTAAAACAACAAAAAAGACAGCATCACGTTACTTATTAGTAATTAGTGATACTGCCTTTGCTTAAGCTTAGACTCTCATTGAGCTACTGTCTCAAAAACTAAAAATCAATTCTCGCTTCAGTCTGAGCATCAAAGAATACCGCCTTTGATAAGTCAAAATGCAGCGGCGCCATTTGCCCAACTGACACTTCAAATTCTGGCGACAAGCGACATGCCACTTCTTGGTCGTTCACTTTCACCATCGCAATCGTATCTGGCCCTGTTGGTTCTAGCACTTCTAACTGCAAGTCTAGCTTGGTCGTTGCCGACACATCTTCACTTTCCTGCTCGGTAATATGTTCAGGGCGCAGGCCAATCACCACTTCTTTGCCATCTTGCTCACGCATGCTTTGTGGTAATCGAATGTGGTGCTCTTGCTCAGCTGTACCCGTTACTTTGATGATCGGATTCTGCTCATCATCCAAATCCACCATGGTCTTAATGAAGTTCATTGATGGTGAACCCATAAAGCCCGCAACAAACATATTGTTTGGCTTGGTGTAGATCTCTTGCGGCGTACCGAGTTGCTGCAGTTCACCATCTTTCATCACCGCAATACGGTCAGCCAAGGTCATCGCCTCGATTTGGTCATGGGTCACGTAGACAATGGTGGTGTTCAGCTTTTGGTGCAGACGTTTGATCTGGTGTCGCATCTCGACACGTAGCTTGGCATCCAAGTTAGAAAGCGGCTCATCGAACAGATACAGCTTAGGACGACGCGCCAAAGCGCGCCCCATAGCGACACGTTGACGCTGACCACCAGATAGCTGCGATGGTTTACGATCAAGCAGTTGTTCGATTTGTAGCATTTCAGCGACGCGATTCACTTCTGCGTCGATTTCGTCTTGTGGCATCTTGCGGATCTTCAAGCCGAAGGCGATATTGCCGCGTACCGTCATGTTTGGGTAAAGTGCGTACGACTGGAATACCATCGCGATGTCGCGGTCTTTAGGTTCAACCTGGGCCACGTCAACACCATCAATCACGATTTCACCCGAACTAATATTTTCTAGCCCAGCAATGGTGTTCATTAGGGTGGATTTTCCACACCCCGAAGGGCCGACAAGTATCAAGAACTCCCCCGAATCGATACTGATGTCGATGCCCTTTAACGTTTCATTGTCCGCGTTGCGATAGGTTTTACGGATCTGTTTTAAATCTAATGTTGCCATGGGTAATTATCCTTTTACTGATCCTGCCGTTAGGCCACGAACAAAATATTTTCCTGCGAAGACATACACCAACAGCGTTGGCAGCGCGGCGATGATCGCGGCAGCCATATCAACGTTGTATTCTTTAACGCCCGTGCTGGTGTTGACTAAGTTATTTAATGCTACGGTGATTGGCTGAGTCTCTGAGCCGGAATACACCACCCCGAACAAGAAATCGTTCCAGATTGCGGTGAACTGCCAGATCACCGTCACCATGATGATAGGCGTAGAGATCGGTAATAAGATCTTGAAGAAAATGGTAAAGAAGCCTGCACCATCCAGTTTTGCTGCTTTGATCAATTCATCCGGAATCGAGATGTAGAAGTTACGGAAAAACAGAGTTGTAAACGCCATGCCGTAGATAACGTGCACAATCACCAAGCCGATGGTTGTGTTCGCTAGCCCCATCTTGCCGAGCATGGTTGCCATTGGTAGTAGCACCACTTGGAACGGAATGAAGCAACCAAACAACAGTAAGCTGAAGAACAGATTCGAGCCTCGGAATTGCCATTTCGTCACTACATAACCATTGAATGCACCGAGCAATGTTGAAATCGCAACCGCAGGAATCACCATTTGGAACGAGTTCCAGAAGTAGCCTTTGATGCCTTCACATTTCACGCCCGTACAGGCGGTGTCCCACGCTTTATACCAAGCATCAAACACCCACTCTTTCGGTAAGCTCATCAAGTTACCTGCCTTGATGTCTGGCAGAGTTTTGAATGAGGTCAGCGCCATGACAAACAATGGCATTAGATACACCAAGCAGAAGAAAAGCAGTGCTGAATAAATAAAGATTCGAGCAAAATTGATGTTATTCATCATGACTTTTTCTCCCTAAGTTCAGAGTAAAGATAAGGCACGAGAATCGCTAAGATACCAGCAAGCATCATCATGGCACTGGCAGCACCAAGGCCGATTTGTCCACGCGTAAATGAGTGTGCGTACATGAATAGCGCAGGAAGATCCGATGAATAACCTGGGCCACCCGCTGTCATCGCGGTCACAAGGTCGAAACTCTTAATCGCAATGTGTGAGGTGATGATCACCGCGCTGAAAACCACAGGGCGCAAGCAAGGTAGAATGATTTTCAGATAAATAGTGGGTAAGCTCGCCCCATCAATTTGAGCGGCTTTGATGATTGAAGAATCAATGCCACGAAGGCCGGCTAAGAACATCGCCATCACGAAGCCTGACGACTGCCAAAGTGCTGCGATAACCAAGGTATAGACCGACATTTCAGAGTCGACTAACCAATCGAATTTGAAGTCGGTAAAGCCCCAATCTTGCATCAGTTTTTCAATGCCAAGACCCGGATTGAGAATCCATTTCCAAGCGGTACCCGTCACGATGAATGACAAGGCCATTGGGTATAAATAAATGGTACGAATCGCGCCTTCTTGACGGATGTTCTGGTCAAGCAATACCGCCAAACCCACACCCAACAAGATAGCAATCGCCATGAACAGAAAACCAAACACACCGAGGTTGGTGATTGAGGTGATCCAGCGATCGTTGTCCATCAGCTTTTCATATTGAGCTAAACCAACAAAGTTGAAGCTCGGTAAAAATCGAGAATTCGTAAACGACAGCGCCGCCGTCCAGAATATATAGCCGTAGATACACACCACGGTCACTAACGCGGTCGGCGCCAGTACAATCTTGGGTAACCAATGTTGCAACCTGTCAGCAAAGCTAGGCTTGGGCGCAGGCTGGCTCCTTGTGGGTTTTGGAGTCGACTCAGTCAAAACATGCTCCATAACTTATCCTTGTTGCACAATCGAGCCAATGGCTTACCTTTCGGCACCACATCAGCATCACGCATATCAGAATTGGGAGTGAAGAGTAGATAGGCTCCCTACGAGCCTACCCACCCTGGGGGTTTGGTAAAGCAACACAACCCGTCACTCACGTGCGTTGTGTGTCGCTTATCAAGTTATATTAGATAGCCGCTTTCACAGCTTTCGCTAACTTAGCCGCCGCTTGTTTTGGATCGGCATCTTTTTCGTTGAAGAAGTTGGTTACCACGTCGTAAATCGCGCCTTGAGCGTAGCTTGTTGTCGCTAGGCCGTGAGCCATACTCGGAACAAGATCGCCAGATTTCGCACTCGCTTTGAAGGTTGCCATTGAATCCAACGCACATTGGTCGAACTTAGACATGTCCATATCTAGACGTACAGGGATAGAACCCTTGTTAAGGTTGAAGACTTCTTGGAAATCTTTGGTAAGAATGGTTTTCGCTAGGTCTTGCTGCGCTTTTTGGTTCTCTTTGTCACTCAGCTCAAAGAACGCAAAGCTATCGATGTTGAAAGTGAATTGGCCATCAGTGCCCGGTGCTGGTGCACAGATGTAATCTTTACCCGGTACTTTGCCTGCCGCAGTAAATTCACCTTTCGCCCAGTCACCCATGATCTGCATTGCCGCTTCGCCATTGATAACCATCGAAGTTGCTACGTTCCAATCACGACCCGGAGAGTTGCTGTCGATGTAATCACGCATCTTTTTGAACTTGGTGAACACTCCCACCATTTTGTCGCCAGATAACACGTCCATATCCAGATCAACGAACGCTTTGTTGTAATCTTCACTGCCTAGTACATCAAGTGCTACAGCTTCGAATACCGTAGCGTCTTGCCAAGGTTGACCACCGTGAGCCAGTGGAATGAAGCCAGCCGCTTTAATCTTGTCTGCGGCAACAAAGAACTCATCTAACGTAGTTGGAACCGTCACTCCTGATTTTTCTAAAACAACAGGGTTAGCCCAAAGCCAGTTAACACGGTGAACGTTGACAGGAACTGCGACATATTCGCCATCCCACTTCATCACTTTAGTGACCACTTCTGGCAGTAGCTCATCCCATTTTTCTTGTTTCGCAGTTGCATCGAGAGACGTTAGAAAACCTAAACCACCCCACTCTTGAATATCATGACCTTTAATCTGCGCCGCAGATGGAGGATTGCCCGACACTGCTCGAGTTTTCAAAACAGTCATCGCACTTTCACCGCCGCCACCAGCAACAGCGAAATCTTTCCAAGTATGGCCTTGTTCTTCAATCATCTCTTTCAGTACAGCTGCGGATTTCGCTTCGCCACCGGCAGTCCACCAGTGAAGCACTTCCACTTCACCAGCTTGAGAAAATGTTGAGGCAGCAAGAAGAGATAGAGTAAGTAGGGTTTTATTGATTTTCATTATTATCTTCCATGTTTTAGCGGACTCGACGTCCGGTTCATTAAAGAGTCTACTTATTCTGACTGGTAAGATTGAAACAAAAGGTAAGCCCAATGTAACAAGATTGTTACACTACACTTCTAAGCCTGTTGGGATATAGACTTTGACTTCCAAGCCACCTTGAGAGGAGTTGCGAATAATGAGATCTCCACCGTGTCCGTGCAGGATATTTCGGCAGATCCCGAGGCCAAGTCCGTGTCCTTGATCATCCGTTGCTAGCCTAAAATAGGGTTCAAAAACCATCTCTAACTTGTCTTCAGGAATGCCATTCCCACGGTCTTGAATAGTCACGACAACCCAAAGCTCATCACCACTAACTTCCACGACAGCTGATGAACCATACTTAACCGCGTTGTCAATTAAGTTGGTCAGTACACGCTTAATCGCCAGTGGTTTCGCGACCAGTGGCTCAATGACGACCGGCTCAAACTCAACTTTTGTCTGATACTGGTTATGAGATTCAATAACAGAAAGTACCATTTCGTTGAGGTCAATAATGGCATTATTCTCGTGTAGATCGGTGTCTCTTACCGCTTGCAAAGCACCTTTGACCATCATCTCGAGCTCATCGAGATCTTTATTGAATTTGTCTTTCTTTACTTCACTCTCCAACAACTCTGCACGCAATCTTAGACGTGTTATTGGTGTCTTTAAGTCATGGGAGATCGCAGAAAAAAGGTGCTCTCGGTCGGCAACATAGCGACGAATCCGTTGCTGCATGCGATTAAAGGCTCGGGTTGCGGTGACCAGTTCAGTCGCCCCTTCTTCGTTTAGCGGAGGCTGCTGAATATCCATACTCATCTCATTGGCCGCCCTTGCTAACTTTTTCAGAGGACGCACTTGGCGACGAATCATCAAGTAAGTTAGAACCAGCAGAATAAGCGTTGAAGAAACTAAGAAGATCACCTGCTCTCTGCCAAGAATCGTATCGTCGAGTTTCACATATGGAGCAGGCAACAGTGCCGCAATGTATACCCATTCGTGACTGGTCAATTCGATTTGTACAACCAGAATGGGTGGATTCAGCGGTTCTAACGTTAAAGTATGATGTGCCCAAGATCGCGGGAGATCGCTTAAGTAGATGTCGTTTTTAAGCAAGCGAAGGTGTTCAGGTCGAGAAAAATCTACCCGCACTGACGCCACTTTATTGAGTTTGCTACTCAAAACACTTTCTATCGCTTCAATCGAGGCTGTTTTTAAACGGGTATCGGGGATCGGTTCGACAATCAAAGCCTCTTTATTGAAAGAAACGAAGAAGCGCGTACCGCCCATATTCCGTATTTGATCCAGCACGATATGACGATATTTAACGGGTAGAGATTGGAAAAAAGTCACCGTTGAAGCAAACATGTTCGCCATGCTCGACGAGGCAGAACGAATTCCTTCCAGCTCTTTGTGTTTTGATTCGCTATACCATATAGACGTTGCGATGCCTTGAGCTATTACCACGGCTAACAAGGTCAGTAACAATGTTCTGGCAACCAAAGAGTTTGGCTTTAACCGACTCAACCCGTTCATAGGAAATACTTCATTGCCGAGGTGCTCATTAACATCACTTGATTATCAGTGTTCATACTGAACAGGCACAGCGAGGATATAGCCATTACCGCGCATGGTTTTGATGTAGTGAGGATACTTGCCACTGTCGCCCAATCGGCTTCTCAGACGACTAAGCTGCACATCAATGCCTCGCTCAAAAGGCAACGCTTCACGGCCTCTGGTCGCGAATGAGATAGTGTCACGGTCGAGAACTTCGTTAGGGCGAGTTAAGAACAACATCAACAGAGAAAAATCACTGCCCGACAAATCCATCTCTTCCGAGTTTTCATTGTGGGAAATTCGATGCGCTAACGTATCAAGCGTCCAATCACCAAAAACAATCTGTTTTGGCAATGCATCACTTGTCTTGTCATCCACCACTTGAACGCGGCGCAACAACGCTTTGATACGCGCCATTAACTGACGAGGGCTAAACGGCTTGGCAATGTAATCATCAGCACCAATTTCTAAGCCGATAATTTGGTCGGTTTCATCCGATACGGCAGTCAGCATGATGATAGGCACATTCGATTGCTTACGGACGCGTTGACACAAGGTAAAACCATCGTCACCAGGAAGCATCACGTCTAGAAGTATCAGGTCAGGATAACCTTGGCTTTGGAGATGAGTTTCTAGTTCAACACCATCTCCAACCGAAGAGACATCGAAACCCGATTTTGTAAGGTACTCTTCCAGCAACTCGCGGATTTCTTGATCATCATCCACCACGAGAATTCGAGTATTTGTTGGCATCGCCCAAACCTATAAAATTTACAACTTATTCACATAGTGTATAGGCAGGTCGAGTATTTGATTATTGATATGTTTGTAAAATTAGAAGAACAAACAGATAGAGATCACAACTAAGCGACCGCTATCTGTTGGTTTTATACTGATAAGCCGATTTAAGACGAGCAGCTAATCTCCATACCTTTGCCCCACTCAGGAGGTAGAGCCGCAAGGTATTCATAATCCGGGTGTTCCGCATAAGGGTCTGCCAGTACCACCATCAAAGCGTCAATATCGCTGCTATCACCGCGCTCTGCTTTGTCTATCGCTAGCTGAGCTAGGTAGTTTCTGAGGATGTATTTCGGGTTTACCTGTCTCATATTTTCGCAGCGCTCGACCACTGAGCTATCTTCCAATTCGCAGCGTTGTAAGTAGTTATCTACCCACAGTTTTGCTGCCTCTCGATCAATTATCAGATCAATCACTTCTTGTGGCGACAAGGTGTCTAGGTTCGATAGCGTTCTAAAGAACCTTGGGTAGTCGACTTTGTTTTGCGACATCAGCTCGAACATAGATTCAAACAAACGACTGTCGCCTTCTTGTTTCGAAAGTAGCCCCAACTTACGACGCATCATCTGACTAAAGTAACCGTTCATTTGCGGTTCGTACTGCTCTAAAGCCGCCTCTAAGTCGGCCTTATCCACCAGCGGAGAAAGTGAGTGAGCCAGTGCCGACAGGTTCCAAAGCCCTATTCTTGGCTGCTGGTTAAAAGCATAACGACCTTGGTAATCCGAGTGATTACAGATCAATCTTGGGTCATATTCATCAAGAAACGCGAACGGACCATAATCGAAAGTTTGCCCGATGATCGACATGTTATCGGTGTTCATCACGCCATGAGCAAAACCATTCGCTTGCCACAACGCAATCATCTTCGCGGTACGGTCAACAATCTGATTAAACATAGCAGCGTAGGGTTTCTCTTCATCGAGACACTCAGGGAAGTGCCATTCAATGACTTTATCGGCCAGCAACTTATGCTCAGCCAACTGATTGGTATAAAACAGATGCTCAAAGTGACCGAAACGGATGTGTGATTCGGCAGCACGCACCAACAATGCGCCCCACTCTTGCTTCTCTCGATATACCGGTGTGTCGCTGGTCATCATAGCCAACGCGCGAGTGGTTGGGATATTGAGCCCTGCCATCGCTTCGCTACATAAGTACTCACGAACGGTTGATCGAATAACAGCGCGTCCATCGCCCATACGTGAATAGGGCGTTTTACCGGCACCTTTAAGGTGTAAATCGAACGTTTCGCCACTTTTCGCGACAATTTGAGCTAATAACAGCCCTCTTCCATCACCTAAATCCGGGTTATAAGAACCAAACTGGTGGCCTGCGTATTTCATTGCTACAGGCGAAAACTGCTCAGGTTCAACATTGCCAGATAACGTTTCAAGCAATTCCTCGGAAGCATCATCAAATGACAAAAAACCGAGTTCATCCGCAAGCTTATGATTCCATGCGAGCCATTGGACATTGCTGAGCGGTGTAGGTTGAATTGGGGTATAGAACAGTCGAGGTAATGCAGTAAATCGATTGTTAAATGAAATAGAATCCCAGACAGACATGAGAGATACACTGTAGATAAAAGATAACTTAAGATTATCACAGTTTCGTAACAACTTCAGAAGTGCGATGGCGCTTGTTTATAGAGGTAAGGTGATAAACCATTCCACAAGAAGAAAGTGGTGACTAGGAGTAAATTACTGGGGGATGCTTGCTAGAAGAAGATGACTAAGAAAAAGTTAAGTGGCTAGCCTGATGAGAAAAGCCACATTTATAAGAGAAAGAGTTCTGACTTTGAAGACTTTTTAACAAGTGATTTCATAATAAAAACTAAAACTATAGAGCCATGAAGCTGACTACATTAGAGCAAGAATACCCACTAGAGAAAGGGTAGAGAAAATCCAAGTACGACTGATTACGCCAAAGTTACTGTGTTGAATCATTTCTTGATGCTGCATATGTCTCTCCTTGAGAACGTGATGGTGTAACTACAATATATCGGCTTTTCGCCAAAAGCAGCAAGCACATTAATATTAACCTTTTATGACAGCATCAAGAATATTCTGTAACCATTCACCTCTCTGATAAAACAGAAAGTTATGCTCGACTGGTCGTCGAAAGCAGTGCGCCAGCCCCAATAAAGACACCTCCAGTGACACGATTAAAGACCTTGGCTCGACCTTTCGCAAACAACCAATTTGACGACTTCGCCCCCAAGTAGGCATACACCAATAACCAAGACAATTCCATCACTGCGAAGGTAAAAGCAAACACGGTAAACTGTGGTAATAGCGCAATTGAGGGATCAATAAACTGTGGGAAAAGTGCAGTAAAAAACAAGATAGCTTTGGGGTTACTCGCGCCAACAATAAAGCCACTTAAGTAATGCTGCGCAGCGCTTTCTTTGACAGATTGAGCACCGCCTTGTTGATCCGATAACTTGTCATAATCTTGTTGGCTAGAGCGCAGAGACTTCCAACCGAGGAAGATCAGATAAGCTGCACCAGTCCATTTTATGACATTAAATACCACTTCAGACGAAGCAATAATTACCCCTAGCCCGGTAAACGATAAAGTTAAAATACCAGTAATCGCAATTAAGCTCCCCAAGGCAGTAAATATCGATAATTTAAAGCCAGATTGCACACCTTTGGTCATGCACAATAAAGAACTTGGGCCTGGTGATGCCGTTAAAATTAGCACCGCTAATAAATAATAAATCCATGTATCAAAGCTCATCGTGAATCCTCCTTAACTCACTAAAACGACTAAATATTAAACACCAATATGTAATAAGCCCTCATATTAATCAACTAAATATTGCGCTTAACGTCTTCGATATAAATGCAAACATCTTTAATCTAGGCAATAAAAAACGCCATGCATTGCTGCATGGCGTTTAAATAAAAACGTTTCAAATCGAACGTCTTACTAGATGTCAGGTTCTAAGCTTACAGCCCTAAGATAGGGGCACTAACCTAATAATTGAAACCTAGTCTTTGTAGATAGAGAACTCATCAGCGCAAGCAACAAGCTGCTCACGAGTGATCATGAATACGCCATGACCACCGTTAGAGAATTCAATCCAAGTGAATGGAATCTCTGGGTACTGATCCATCATATGAACCATTGAGTTACCAACTTCACAGATAAGAATACCGTCGTCAGTTAGGTAGTCTGGTGCATTAGCTAAGATGCGACGAACCAATTTCAGACCGTCTGTACCCGCTGCTAGGCCAAGTTCTGGCTCGTGAGTAAACTCATCTGGCAGGCTGTTCATATCTTCTTCGTCCACGTAAGGTGGGTTAGATACGATCAGGTTGTATTTCTCTTTTGGCAAATCACGGAAAAGATCTGAACGGATTGGGAACACTTGCTGCTCCATGCCGTGATCTTGAACGTTCTGCTCTGCAACTTGCAATGCGTCAGTAGAGATATCAATCGCATCTACTTCAGCGTCTGGGAATGCGTGAGCACAAGCAATAGCGATACAACCACTACCCGTACACATATCCATGATGCGAGTTGGCTCTTCAGTTAACCAAGGTTGGAATTGAGCTTCGATCAGCTCACCAATTGGAGAACGAGGCACAAGAACGCGCTCATCAACGAAGAACTCAAGACCACAGAACCAAGCTTTGTTGGTTAGGTAAGCCGTTGGTGTACGATCATTAATACGCTTGATTACGCGCTCAACAATACGTAGACGTTCGCTGCTCGTTAGACGAGAGTTCATCACATGCGAAGGAACATCAATCGGCAGATAAAGAGTAGGTAAGATAAGTTGTACTGCCTCATCCCACGCGTTATCAGTGCCGTGACCATAAAATAGGCCCGCTGCGTTAAAGCGGCTAACAGTCCAACGAATCACATCTTGAAGCGTGTGTAGTTCTGATACCGCTTCTTCTACAAAAATCTTATCCAAAATTGTCTCCGAAAAGCGCTACAATACTGCTAATTACGTTTCTAATTAGAATTCATAACCTGATGAGCAAAAAAGACACCGACTTCGATGACGATTTCGCCCTGTTCAACGATGCAGTAAAGGGCGTTAAAAAGTTGCAACAGGATACCATAGTCCAGCAGCCAAAAAGAAATGCCAAGCAAAAAGAAATTACTCGAACGGCAAGACAAGCCAGTGATAGCGAGTTTTATTTCTCGGATGAGTTCATTCCGCATCTTAGCGAAGACGGTCCGACGCGTTATGCGCGTGATGATGTCTCTAAATATGAGGTCAAGCGCCTCCGTCGTGGTGTCTACGTGCCTGACGTGTATCTCGATATGCATGGTATGACTCAACAAGAAGCCAAACGTGAGCTTGGCGCGATGATTGCGCACTGCGTGAAAGAGAGCGTGGCGTGTGCTTGCGTTCAACACGGTATCGGTAAACACATCCTTAAACAGAAGGTGCCTTTGTGGTTAGCACAGCACCCAGACGTGATGGCTTTCCACCAAGCGCCGTTAGAGTTTGGCGGCAATGGCGCGCTGTTAGTCTTGCTTTCGGTTCCTGAGAAGTAATTCTGGTTAACAAACTCTCTCTCACCAAAAAACAACAAAGGGCATCCCAATCATATTGAGATGCCCTTTCTAATTGTCTGCAACTTTGTCATCAAACAGAGCTCAACGAGCTTATGGATTGATGTTCCAAAGCAACTCACCTTTTTGTGTCTCAAGGTTGAAGTCGATACACGCTAGGCCCGAAGTGGGAAACATAGGCGGCGCCATGCCTGTTGCAAACTCTGCAGTTAGGTAGCCCACTAGAGGTAAATGAGAAACAAATAAAATGGTCTCTAGTTTTTCTACTTCAGCCATTGCTAAGGTCAAATCAAACACATCGTCGGACATTCCATAAGGCGTAATATCATCACAGGTTTCTACTTTCTTTCCAGAAAACGCCTGAGAGATCTCTAACCACGTTTCTTGTGCCCTTAAATATGGGCTCACCAGCACTTTATCGAATTGACTAATCCCCTGCTCATTTGCAGCTTGTGCCACGGCAAGAGAAGCCATTTTCCCGCGCTTGGTCAACGCTCTTTCTGCATCCGAGTTGGCAAAATGTTCTGCTTCACCGTGGCGCATAATGAATATTTTCATGTTCAATCCTGTCTTCGTAACATGTCGAAAGTCGATATATCCCATATATCAGCGAAACGCTACTTAGGTTTGGCTCTCAATCCAGAGAAACCGCAGTCAATATAAATAATTATATCAAGTCACTTGCCAAAGAGTTCGACTTTCTTAACAATCTTGTTAAAAGAAAATAAATTACTGATAAAAATCGATAAAAGTGATTTAGAAATCGCCAAAAAGCACTTCATATCCCAAAATATGATCACAAGGTTTGCACGCCGAATCATCGGGTACATAATTTAAAAACCACCTTCTCTGGAGATGCTCCTGTGCACTTAAGCCCAAATGATGAACATCAATACCGCTACATAACCTTAAATAACGGGTTACGTGTACTGTTAGTTCAGGATCAAAATGCTCAAAAAGCAGCAGCCGCATTAGCCGTCAATGTGGGGCATTTTGATGACCCTACAGACCGAGAGGGTTTAGCTCACTACTTAGAGCATATGCTATTTTTGGGAACTGAAAAGTATCCAAAGGTCGGAGAGTTCCAAAGTTTTATCAGCCAGCATGGCGGTAGCAACAACGCTTGGACAGGAACCGAGCACACCTGCTTCTTTTTTGATGTTGAATTGAATGCCTTTGAAACCGCACTCGATCGCTTCAGCCAATTTTTCACTGCTCCCCTGTTCAACGAAGAAGCATTAGATAAAGAACGCCAAGCCGTTGACTCCGAATACAAGATGAAACTCAACGACGACTCACGACGCTTGTACCAAGTTACCAAAGAACTGGTGAATCACAATCACCCATTCTCGAAGTTTTCTGTCGGTAATATCGATACGTTGGGCGACAGAAACGGCGAGACGATTCGACAAGAGATTTTAGCTTTCCACCAGCAACAATACTCTGCTGACTTAATGACCCTGACACTGTCTGGCAATCAGTCATTAGATGAGATGCAAAGCTGGGTTGAGGATCGCTTTAGCTCGATCACCAATCACAACCTACAAGGCAAAAAGGTTGAAGTTCCGATTGTTGGCGAGTTGAGCACAGGCGTACAAGTGCGTGTTGAGCCAATTAAAGAAGTACGCAAACTGATCTTAACCTTCCCGATGCCAAGCATGGACGAACACTACGGCGTTAAGCCTTTGTCGTTCTTTGCCCACCTTTTAGGTTACGAAGGTGAAGGCAGTTTGATGATGCAACTCAAAGAGAAAGGCTGGATAACATCTCTCTCTGCAGGTGGTGGCGCGAGTGGCAGTAACTACCGTGATTTCACAGTCAGTTGCTCATTGACCATAGAAGGTTTAACCAAAACCGATAACATCATCCAAGCGATATTTCAGTACATCAAGTTAGTCGAACAACAAGGCATAGAAGAGTGGCGCTACCTAGAAAAACGCGCCGTTTTAGAGTCTGCTTTCCGCTTTCAAGAGCCAGCAAGACCGCTTGATGTCGTCAGCCACCTCGTCATCAACATGCAGCACTACCAAGAGCAAGATGTGGTGTATGGCGATTACAAAATGTCGCATTTCGATGACGAATTACAGCGTTCTTTGCTGCCTTACTTAACCGTAGACAACATGCGAGCGACCATTGTTGCTCAGGGATTCGAGTATGACAGGGAAGCGAAGTGGTACTTTACTCCCTACTCGGTCACACCTTTTAGCGCTGAACAAGTTCAATGCTTTACGTGCATTAACCCCGGTTGGCAGTTTGAACTCCCAAGCAAAAACCCGTTTATTTGCTACGATCTAGACCCGACTGAACTCGAAGGTGACGCTAAGTTCCCACAACTGTTAGAAGAGCTCGATGGCTTTAAGCTATGGCATCTGCAAGACCATCAATTCCGGGTGCCAAAAGGTGTGGTGTATGTTGCTATCGATAGCCCGCACTCAGTTGCTAGCCCAAGAAATATCGTTAAAACACGCTTGTGCGTAGAGATGTTCTTAGACTCACTCGAAAAAGATACGTATCAGGCTGAAATCGCCGGAATGGGCTACAACATGTACACCCATCAGGGCGGTGTAACGCTCACTCTGTCCGGGTTTAGCGAGAAACAGCCACAACTGCTCAATATGATTCTTGAACGTTTCCAAGCACGCGACTTTAGTCCAACACGCTTCGAAACCATCAAGCATCAATTGCTCAGAAACTGGAACAACGCGTCGCAAGATCGCCCTATTTCGCAGTTGTTTAATGCAATGACTGGGATACTTCAACCAAATAACCCGCCTTATTCCGTGTTAATTGAAGCCCTAGAAACGATAGAGGTCGATGAGCTCTCCTCTTTTGTTCAAGCAATCTTGGCGGAACTTCATGTTGAGATGTTTGTGTATGGCGACTGGAAAAAAGCCGATGCACACAAGATGGCTGAAACGCTAAAAGATGCACTGCGTGTTCAAGATCAGGCTTACGAAGAATCACTGCGTCCGCTCATCATGCTCGGTGAAAACGGCAGCTTCCAACGTGAAGTGGTGTGTAACCAAGATGATTCAGCAATTGTGGTTTATTACCAATGCCCTGATATTTCACCTAAAAATATCGCGCTGTATTCATTGGCAAACCATTTGATGTCGGCCACTTTCTTCCATGAGATACGAACCAAGCAGCAGCTAGGTTACATGGTCGGTACTGGCAATATGCCGCTCAACCGACACCCTGGTATTGTGTTGTATGTGCAATCACCGAATGCCGCCCCTGCTGACTTGTTAGCTTCAATAGATGAGTTCCTCAATGCCTTTTACATGGTGCTGTTGGAGCTTAACGACTATCAATGGCACAGCAGTAAGCGCGGTCTCTGGAATCAGATTTCGACACCAGATACGACTTTGCGAGGGCGAGCTCAGCGCTTATGGGTTGCGATAGGCAATAAGGATGTTGAGTTCAACCAGAGAGAGCGCGTATTGGAAGACCTTAAGGGGTTAACTCGCTCAGACATGATGCGTTTTGTGGTTAGCCAGCTAAAACCACGCACGGCAAATCGCCTGATTATGCATGCTCACGGTAATGCTCATAATGAGG
Organism: Vibrio sp. 10N.247.311.49; assembly: GCF_041467655.1. Classification (NCBI taxonomy): domain Bacteria; kingdom Pseudomonadati; phylum Pseudomonadota; class Gammaproteobacteria; order Vibrionales; family Vibrionaceae; genus Vibrio; species Vibrio sp. 10N.247.311.49. Next base: position 54,531 of record NZ_JBFSVA010000001.1, on the reverse strand, counting down.
AAGAGAAGCTGTCAGCAGGTGTTGAAATTGGCTCTATTGATGAGTTTCAGTTACGCCCGAAAGATACTGAGCTAGGCTGATAAAGCTGGAATGAAAATCATAAGGTTGATGTGAAAGCATCAACCTTTTTTATTGGATGCAGCCCAAAAGCAGATCTCCTATTACGCTCCTTCGTCGCTTTAGGAGATGACGGTAGTTTTGATTGACGTGTGTTTGACCACCTTTCTAATCAACGCAATAACTTACTTTTTATCTCTCAATCATCATTCCCGAGAAGGAGGAACGACTGAGTCGGGAATCTCATTCCTTTCACACTCGTTCATAAAACAGAAAAGCCCGCATCAATTGCTTGATACTGGCTTCTTAATCAATGAGTTAGAGAGTTACTTGTAGAAAGACTCACCCAATCCAGCACGTGTCAGTAGGCCATCACATGGCGCGAAACGATCACCGTACTTCTTAGCGAAATCGTTCATCATCTCAACCAGTGACTTAATGCCGATTTGATCCATATAACGGAACGGACCACCTAGGAATGGCGGGAAACCGATACCGAAAATCGCACCGATATCACCATCACGAGGGCTGCGGATAATGCCGTCGTCTAGACAACGAACCGCTTCGTTTAGCATAGGTAACACACAGCGCATCGCGATATCGTTATCGCTCAACTTAGGATCTGGTTGCAGCTTAAGCAGCTTGTAAACTGACTTATCCACTTCCTTCTTCTTGCCTTTGTAAGTGTAGAAACCTTTACCACTCTTGCGGCCTTTACGATTGTCATTCAAAAGAATATCGAACACATCAGGACCTTGGAAACGATCGCCAAGCTCATTCACTAAAATCGGAATGATCTTCGCACCGATATCAACACCCACCTCATCTAATAAAGTGATAGGACCAACCGGGAAACCGAAGTCCAATAACGTGCTGTCGAGCTTTTCAATCGGCTCGTTCGCTAGCAGTAAATGCGCTGCTTCGTTCATGTACGGAGCAAGAATACGGTTCACATAAAAACCAGCCGTGTCTTTCACAACAATCGGCGTTTTACCTTGCTTCTTCGCTAATGCAACAACCGTAGAAATCGTCTCTTCTGACGTAGTTTCATGAGGGATAACTTCTACTAGCGGCATTTTTTCGGCTGGGCTGAAGTAGTGAAGACCGACCACGTTTTCTGGTCGCTGCGCCTTCTCCGCAATCTTATGGATCGGCAATGAAGACGTATTCGTCGCGAAAATAGTCTCTGGCTTGGCATTGGCTTCGATGTCCGCAACCATTGACTGCTTAAGGTCGAGGTCTTCAAATACCGCTTCAATCACCACATCGGTGTGATTAAAGCTCGTAAAGTCGATACCACCAGACAGTTGAAGCATCTTACTTTCAAGGCCCGCTCGGCTCAGAATGCGACGCTTACGCTGCTTATCGAACAACTTGAAGTTGTAGTTAAGCGCGTTCAGTACACCTTCATTTGATACGTCTTTAATGCGTACAGGCACTTTCGCCTTAGCAACACTGACATGGCTGATGCCTGCGCCCATAAGACCACCGCCTAGCACACCAACACGCTTAACCGCTTTGGGTTCTGCGTCTGCGCCGTGTTCTTTTTTCATTTCCGTGGTTGCAAAGAAAATCGAACGAAGGGCTTTAGATTCTGAAGTCATTACCAGTTCAGAGAAACGCTTCGCTTCATACTGAAGACCTTTGTCAAAGCCGTTCTCAAGGCCATAACGAATCACGTCTAGAATCGCATCCGCTGCTGGGTAATTGCCGCGTGTTTTCTGATTAGTCTTCTTAGAAGCTTGTTCAAAAATCACTTTACGACCAAGGCCGTTACGTGAAATCAGCTTTTCTTTGGTCGACGCTTGGCTTTTCGACGCAAGGCGCTTACCTTTTTTACTGCCCGTATTCTTTTCAACAAAGCTTTTAGCGACTTCAAGCAGGATAGTTTCAGGCACACAAGCATCCACAACACCGAGCGATTTCGCTTTCTTAGCGCGCAGTTGCTTACCCGTAAGGATTAGGTCAAGAGATGGCAGCAAACCAATAAGGCGAGGTAGACGCTGTGTACCGCCAGAGCCTGGTAACAGACCTAACTGTACTTCTGGCAGACCAACGCGAGTCTTATCTGAATCGGTACATACACGGTAATCACACGCCAGTGCAAGCTCTAAACCACCACCTAAACATGGGCCGTGAATCGCTGCGACTACTGGGTACGGTAGTTCAGAAAGCGTTTGGAACATCTCCTGCCCTTGGCGAGCCAGAGACTGTGCTTCGTCAGCCGTTTTACACGCATCAAGCATTCTTACATCAGCACCAGCGATAAAGTTATCTGGCTTAAGAGAATGAACGATTAGGCCCTTAACTCGGCTTTGCTTTTCTTTGAGTTGCTCGAAGATGGCTTTCATTTCTTCAGCAAAAGCCGCTTGCAGCGTGTTCATTTTCTCGTTTGGTACATCAATCGCTAACCAAGCAATATCTTGCTCATCGATATTGAGAGTAAATGCTGTCGCTTTCTTTTTGGTTGATTCAGTCGCAGAGGTTGAATCTGGTTGAGCGACTGTTTCTTTTTCTGTTGTTGCATCAAGAGTCGTAGACATTATTCTACCTCCAAGATCATTGCTGCACCTAAACCACCAGCCGCACACGCTGTGTTCAATGCCAAGCCGCCACCGCGACGTTTCAGTTCACGTAATGTTTGAGTCATCATGCGCGCGCCAGTCGCTGCAAACGGATGTCCGTAAGCAATCGAGCTACCCAGCACGTTGAACTTCTCCATATCAATCTCACCGATCGCTTTGTCGCGGCCAAGATTCTTCTGTGCAAACTCATCGCTCGCGAACATTTTAACGTTAGCCAAAACTTGGGCAGCGAATGCTTCATGCATCTCGATCAGTGTAAGGTCTGACAACTCTAAACCGGTGTTCTTTAATACTTGTGAGGTCGCGTAAGTCGGGCCCATCAACATATCTGTTTCAACACCAATCGCTGAGAACGCATAACCACGAATATAACCAAGCACTTCTAAGCCTAGTTCTTTCGCTTTACCTTCGCGCATCAACATCACTGCTGCACCGCCATCAGTCAGTGGCGTAGCATTGGCTGCCGTTACACTGCCGTACTTTCTATCAAAAGCAGGACGTAGCTTGGCGTATCCTTCAACCGTTGAGTCGTGGCGAATGTTGTTGTCTTCCGCTAGATACTTTTTGTAAGGTGCCGGGAATGCCGTCATCACTTCGTCTTTAATCTTGCCTTCTTTCCATGCCTGAGAAGCCAAAGAGTGAGAACGGTGAGCAAGTGCATCTTGAGCTTCGCGAGTAATACCATGCGTCTTAGCCATTTGCTCAGCCGTTTGTCCCATGGATAAACCGGTCGAGTATTCAGCAACTGCAGGTGGTACTGGCATCAAATCTTTTACGGAAAGTGTTTTAAGAATTTTCAGCTTTTGACCCATAGTTTTCGTTTTACTCAGCGCTAATAGATTTGCCGCTAACTTTTTCGAAACACCGATAGGCAATACAGAAGAAGAGTCCGCACCGCCCGCAATACCGATATCAATCGTGCCAGCCATAATGCTTTCGGTCACGTTAACTGCCGCTTGGAAGCTGGTCGCACATGCTCGTGTGACACTGTAGGCATCGGTATTGATGTTCATGCCTGTGCCCAACACGATTTCACGCGCAATGTTCGGCGCTTCTGGCATTTGCACTACTTGGCCGAACACAACTTGTTCGATAAGCGCAGGATCGACATCCGTTCTTGCAAGCATTTCGCTCACAACCATTTTGCCTAGGTCAACCGCAGGCACTTGGCTAAATTCTGTGCTCTGACGAGCAAATGGGGTTCGTAATCCAGCGACAACGGCAACACGTTCTCCAGAACGCGTTTTGACTTCCTGTTTGCCCATGGTTTCTCCTTAAAGTTAAGAGGTCTGACCTGAAGCATTGTAAAGAAGTTGTTAATTAAATCAAACGAGCGTTTAAATAAACGTGATACGAGTATCTCACTGTTTGAAAATATAACTGCGCATTCAGGCGAACCTTTTTGGGGGAAATGTTGTCGTAAGAGACTAAACTATTGTAAGCAAAGACTGTTATCGCTGTGTAGGGAATGGTTTTCTTGAGGCAAAAAAAAACCACACAAAGCTGTGTGGTCGGAATGTATATAAAGCAATTAACTTAGCGCCAATTGAAATAATCAGTTTCCTGATTAGGAGAAAGTAAAGTCAGCCTTCAAAAGGAAGTGTCGTCTTGCTCAACATGCTAGCCACGAATGACTAACTAGACGACAAGGTGTACTATAACGGGTTCGAGGCCTTAGATTTTGAAGTAGATCAATTTTAATGTGATTTTACGATTTCCTGCCGATCGTTAGCTCTAAAAATATAAAAACGAAGCACAACGTATAGAGGACAGCTATACGCAGAGCAATTATGGAGGCTCGTGTGTCAATAATAAAAATGTTTGGAAAGAAAACAGCCAAGCGTCCGGTCAACTCTGATATGGACAAACAAAGAAAATACGAAGCACTTGTGCGCGCCTATCATCGTGACCTCTTTCGCTACGCCTATTGGTTATGCAAAGACAAAAGCATTGCCGAAGACTTAGTTCAAGAAACTTGCCTTCGTGCATGGAAGTCACTCGATAGCCTTCAAGATGAAAAAGCCGCCAAATCTTGGCTGATTACCATCTTGAGACGCGAGAACGCTCGACGTTTTGAACGCAAACAGTTTGATCTGGTTGATATCGACGATCACGGTAACGATGCTAGTGTCAGTGATGACCCGCACCATCAGCATCAGTGGTTGCAAGCCCAGATCATGAAACTTGAAATTGATTACCGTGAACCTCTCTTCTTGCAAGTGATTGGTGGTTTTAGTGGTGATGAGATTGCCGATATTCTCGATCTCAACAAAAACACGGTGATGACACGTTTATTCAGAGCTCGAAATCAGTTGAAAGAGCTGTTGGATACAGAAGAGGCAGAGAGGGGGCAACATAATGGATGATTTGGAATTTCGTCGTCGTGTATTGTCGGAACCTAAACAACGTACACAAGATATTGTTGATGCGACCGCGAATAGCGAAGCCAATAGTAACTTCTTAGACGATGTACTAGCGCTTGATAAACAGATCCACTCTGCGATGAATGTGGATGTGCCAGACGATCTTGCTGATCGTATTCTGTTCAATCAGACCTCAAGCGAAGAAAGCAAAGTAGTAAGGCCAACGTTTGCGAGACGAGCAATGGCAATGGCCGCCTCAGTAGCATTCGTTGCAGGTTTATTAGTTGGCCAAGTGAATTGGGGAAATGCATTCGTTTCACCTGCGCAAGCTAGTTTAGTTGATACAGCGATGAAGCATGTTGTTGATGAGAAGAGCTTTGTTAGTAGCATCGATGAACAGGTTACATCGCAGCAGATCAACGCAAAAATGAACCCATTTGCTTTTCAGTTTGATGACGCTTTCCCTTACCATGTTTATTACCTAAACCACTGTGGCTTTGGTAAATCCAACGCAGTACATATGGTCTTCCAAGGCGCAAAAGGCAAAGTAACACTGTTTTTAACCGGTATTCCAACAGACAAACCTATCGATTTTGATGAAAAAGGCATGTCCGGCTCGGTAACACCCGTAGATGGCAGCAGCTTAATCCTTGTGGGTGAAAATGGTGAGGATGTTTCCAAAATCGCCGAAAAGCTGACAAAAATGATCAAACCAATGAGCTGATTCGCTCTTAAAGCCCCGTCACAAAAGGCCCAGCAATTATATTACTGATATTGCTGGGCTTTATTTATAAATAGACCACAAAACCATTCACACCACCAATACCTCTAGAGTTAAAACTCTAAAAAACAGCATTTCACACCATTTTCGTGCCAGATAGGCGTCATTTCCATAATTTTCCACTCAAAATTCCCAATGGTCGGATTTGTATATCGTATACTTGCGAATAGGATCAGCCACCATTGAGCAATTGCTCAAATTAATCGCCCTGTAGAGGCGGATATATAAAGGAATAAATGAATGACTACCAACAACACGCGTCTGTTTAAAAAGTCTCTTTTAGCAGTAACAATCACACTGGCGTCTTCGCAAGCGATGGCAGCAGGTTTCCAACTCAACGCACAATCAGCAACCGGTCTTGGCCGTGCTTTCGCTGGTGACGCAGTAATCGCAGATAACGCTTCAGTAATGGCTCGTAACCCTGCAGCAATGGCACTGTTTGACAAAACTGAGCTCTCTCTTGGTTTTGAAACAATCACTACAGACATTAAAGTATCTGATGCAACTTACACTTCAGCAATGAACCCAGTAGGTACTCCAACATCATCAAACTACGATGACGCTGGCGGCACATCAGTTGCACCTAACATCCACCTTATCGTTCCTGTAAACGAAAAGTTTGCTTGGGGTGTAAACGCATACTCTAATTTCGGTACATCTACAGACTTTGGTAACGATTTTGCTGCTTCAGAGTTTGGTGGCGAAACCGATATCATAAGCCTTAACTTCGGTCTTGCTGGCTCATACCGCTTGAATGATCAATGGAGCTTTGGTGCTGGTCTTGATCTAATTTATGGTAAAGGTACGCTAAAACGTACAACAAGCACTTCAGTTACTCCTGGTGGTAATTCACCTCTTGATGGTCGAAGCCTTGTTGATATCGATGGTGCAGACGGTTGGGGTGTAGGCTTCAATGTCGGTACAGTTTACGAACTGGACGAAAACAACCGCTTTGGTTTATCTTACCGTTACAGCCCTGAGATCACAGCTGAAGATGATAAAGGACAAGAGATCACTCTTCCTCTACCAGATATGGCCGAATTCTCTGGTTTCCACAAACTTAAAGATACTAAGTTTGCCGTACACTACTCTCTACAGTGGGTTGGTTGGAAAGCATTTGACAAGATCGATTTTGGCGGTTCAGCAAATGCACTACCTGACGCTCCGTACGAGTGGAAAAACGCTGGTCACATCTCAGTTGGTACGACTTACTACTTGAATAACGATTGGGATCTACGTGCTGGTTACATGTATGACATCGCAGCTCAAGATGATCTGAAATCAGTGTCTGTTCCAGATTCTGACCGTCAATGGTTCTCTGCTGGTTTTACATACCATATCGACACTGCGTCTAACGTTGATTTCGGCTTTACTTACTTACTAGGTGAAGACGTTAAAAACGTAAACGAGAGCTCTCCTCTTGGTACATCAATCTCTGCGACAACACGCGCTGATGCAATCCTACTAGGTCTACAGTACAGCCGTAGCTTCTAATATAATCAAAGTTAACAATCCCAAAGGGTCGCATTATGCGACCCTTTTTTATTGCCTAAACTACTGACCAACATCAATTTAAGCTTACAGCTGTAGCCTGCAGGGGCAAAATATGCCTACAAGTGTACGCTCAAACTTCGCAACACAGCCGAAACATTTAGATGATTTCTCTAATTCTTAAACACATTTACTCATTTAATCCCTAAAACACTGTTTTATTCGAATTTCATTTTTAAAGTAATAACTCTAAACGTAGAATCACGACACTAAATACTTATGATTCAGCGAACATAATAATGAAAATGAATAAGACTCTTCTATCTGCCGCAGTGGCAGTTGGACTACTTTCGACTTCTACCGTCACTCACGCGGCAGGCTTTCAACTTGCAGAATACTCAGCAACAGGTCTTGGCCGCGCATATGCTGGTGAAGCAGCAATCGCAGACAACGCTGGTTCACAATGGCGTAACCCTGCCCTTCTTACTTACCTAGAAGGCACACAGGTTTCTGTTGGCGCTATCTATGTTGATCCAAATATTGATATCGACGGTACTTCAACATCAGGCGGCACCTCTACACCTTCAAATTCTAGCGATTTCGCTCATAGTGCAGTAATTCCAAACTTTTATGTTTCTCATAAGTACAATGACAAGTTTGCATTAGGTTTTGCTGCTGGTACCAACTACGGTATGGAAACAGACCTAGGCACAGACTTCGGTGGTGCGAACCACGGTAACGAAGCAAGTGTTACGACAATGGAGCTAAACCTAAACGCAGCTTACCAAGTACTAGAAACCGTTTCTATTGGTGGTGGTATTCGTTACATCATGGCTGAAGGCAGCTTTGGAGCAACGGCAGCAAGTACGTTACCTGTAGGAACTACTCTGAAATATATGGAAGGTGATGACACGGCATGGGGTTGGCAAGTAGGTACAGCTTGGCAAATCAATGAAAATAACCGCTTAGGCTTTACCTATAAATCTGAAGTCGATTTAACTCTTGAAGGTCATGCGAAAGGGTTTGCTTTCAATATGGCAAATCCTAATGCGCACAAACCTGGTTCCATGGATCTTGCACTTCCTGCGACCGCAGAGCTTGCGAGCTTCCACCAATTGACAGAGAAAGTAGCAGTACACGCGAGCGTCAACTGGACAAACTGGAGTAGCTTCAAAGAGCTTGTTGCTGATTTCCCAACTGAATCGGTACCGATCAAGGAAGAAAACTGGGAAGACAACTACCGCTTTGCGATCGGTACAACTTACCAAATGACGCCTAAGTTAGCTCTACGTTCTGGTATCGCATATGACACTTCTGCTGTAAGCGAAGAGCACCGTACTGCGACGATTCCTGAAACGGACCGCACTTGGTTAAGTATTGGTGCTGGCTACCAATGGTCTGAGCAACTAACACTAGACGCTGGTTTCACTTACATCCTAGCGAAAGACGCAAAAATGGTTGAAGATGACGCAAGTTCTGCGCCATTTGGTGGTGACTTCGAAGGTGAAGTGACTGGTAGCATCTGGTTAGTGGGCATCCAAGCGAACTACCGCTTCTAATCTACCGCCCTAAAAGTAGAAAATATTAAAAAGGCTCGATGTTGCATCAACATCGAGCCTGTCTTTTATCGGTTTTCTAAATCGTGTTTCTAGTAATCTTCTAGATAACCATCGATCAAATCTTCTTCTTCAAGGTCGACCTCTTCAGGCTCGATCTCGGCTTTAAAGTCACGACGTTGAATATAAACATCTCGCGTTAACGCATATGGATCTGGCGAGTCATCCAACAGCGCTTCTTGTGACACTAACTGAGCACGAGTTTCCATGCCTTCGAATGCCCACTTTCCTAAGCTAGCCCAGAAGTTCAAGAAAGACAGAGGCACATACATACCATCAACGGTTTCAGTTACTTCACGCGTTGTTATTGGGCCATAACCCGGCACCATGAAGTAGGGACCATTCCCTACCCCGTAATGACCAATCGCATCAGAGAACGACTTATCATCGTATTTGGTGATCCCCGCTTCGCTGGCAATATCGATTAAGCCTAACAAACCAATCGTTGAGTTAATCCAAAAACGATTGAAATGGTCGAGTGCTTTTTCACCATTGCCCATAATAAGGTTATTCACCATGCTTGATGGTTCGTCTAAGTTGGCTAGAAAATTGGATATACCAGAACGTACTGGCACAGGGGTGTAGTCAACATAAGCGAGGGAAACAGGGCGAACTAAATAAGGATCTAGATATTCGTAGTTGATATCCCACATCGCTCGGTTGAAGCCTTCAAAAGGATCATTCGGGTGGGACTCTTCGACGTATTCAGAGGTTTCGAGGTTATCATCGTCAACACTTTCGTCCGGCGCACTTGAACACCCAACCGTTAAGCTTGCGATAAAAAGTAAACTCGAGAGTCTTAAAACACTGACAGACATATCACCTTTTCCATAAGGAATTCAAATAATAAAAAAGGCCAGCAATCGCTGGCCTCAATTGTTTGGCTAAGTCTATACCGTTTATCTGCAAATCGGAATAGCTAACACCTATGCAAAGTGATGATTAATATTGCTTATTGATATCAATGGTAACTGGAGCACCCAGTTCAACCACTTCACTTTCACCGTACCAATCGCCTTCGCGAGTTGAAACGTTGCCGTCTGTATCAAGCCTAGCTCTAACCATCAGTGTTTCAAGGCTAGACAGCTCTTGCCCTTCCAGCATGCTGTTGCCGTCATCTAGCACAACCGTACGAGGGAAAGTCCCTAGTGGGTAGCGTGCCGCTGCGATAGGCATTGGAGAACCATCAGCTCTGTGTACTGACACAATTAACACTGAGTTAGGGTCAGCATTCACGTCTGCAGATAGATCGAGCGTTACAGCAACAGTCTTACCTTGGTCGACACCCATATTGTCGCCCATTTTCTTCTGAGCACTTTCAATACTGCGCGAAAGCATTTCATAGCGACTGTCTTGTGGACCAATCATCTGCTGCATGATGCTCCAGTACTTCACCGCACCTGGGTAGTCTTGACGCTCAAACGCATCAAACGCAAGCAGTGAGAACACACGAAGGTCAACGTAATCGTTTTGAATCAAACGGCTCAAAATCAAACGAGCTTGGTTTTGATCAGCTTCATCAGGAGAAAGCATCAGTGCTTGTGCGAAACCTAACTGAACATCTTCATTCTTAGGTTCAAGCTTGTAAGCTCGTTCCATAGAATCTTTTGCTGTTTCAGCGTCGCGGTTAGCCAGTGCAATACGACCGAGTAGCAACCAACCTGTTGAATCTTTTGGTTGGTAATGCAGACGAGTACGAAGCGCTAGAGTCAAATCTTCCAACTCATCATCCGTTAGTGCACCACCTTCCGATGACATTAGCTTTTTAGACAATTCAGGAAGGTTCGAGCTCACTTCTTGCCAGTGTTGAACTTTGTCCAACGCACCGAACTTAAAGTACATACCATAAGTCACAGCCACGACAAGAATGATCGACGGTACAACCACACCAAGCGTAGAGATTTGAGTCTTCTTCATCTCTTCTTGTGCAGGAACATCATCAAGCAGAGACTGTTTCAAATCAGCGATCAGTTCTTGTTGGTTATCAACAAGACCTTCCTCTGCTTCTACTTCTAACTCGACAAGACGGTCTTTATAGAACGCTTTATTCAACTCGTCGCGAAGCATCTCGTCATTGTTTGCCTTCTTGTTAATGAAAGGCAGAACAATTAAGAAAATTGCCGCTAGCGAAAGGATAATGGTAGAAATCCAAAATAGAGTCATTACTTCTTATCTCCGTCGTTCTCTTCATCGAGTAACGCTTTTAAGCGAGCTTCTTTGTCTGCATCCCAGTCTTTATCTGACTCTACTGCTGCTTTTGATTTTGACTTTCTGCTTCGTAAAATAATCAAACCAAATCCAAACACAACAACCGCAAACGGACCAATCCAAAGGATCGATGTAGCTAAGGTCAGTGGCGGGTTGTACGTTACAAAGTTACCGTAACGAGCAATCATGTAATCAATAATTTCTTGCTCAGACTTGCCGTCTTTTGTCATCTCGTACACTTTTTGGCGTAAGTCGACCGCTAGCTCAGCATTCGAATCACCAATCGTGTTGTTCTGACATTTAGGGCAACGTAGCGTATTACTCAACTCTTTGAACTGCTGTTCTTGATCTACGGTATCAAATTCATGGAACTCGATAGGCGCAGCAGAAACAGTCGCTGAAATTGCGAACGTAGCGAATAGAGTAATCAGTGCCTTTCTAATCATTTCGATTCCTCCAACAACTCTTGATACATCGGCTCAAGCGTCGATGCCCAGTTGGTTGGGTTCACGTCACCAACATGGCGGTAGCGAACTACGCCGTTAGCATCGATTAGGAAAGTTTCAGGCGCGCCATACACGCCAAGGTCAAGGCCTAGCATGCCATTACCATCAAACAGGCTAATTAGGTACGGGTTACCCAACTCTTTTAGCCAACCAACCGCTTTGTTGCGATCATCTTTGTAGTTAAGACCAATGATCTTAACGCCTTGATCCGCAAGCTTGTTCAGGTAAGAGTGCTCTGCATAACAAGTAGGACACCAAGTCGCCCACACGTTAAGAAGCAGTGGCTCGCCTTTAAAGATCGCTTGATCATGAAACTTACCTGGTTGTTCTAAGTCTTCTAGACCAAACTCAGGAACAGGCTTACCAATCAATACGGATTCTAGCTTAGTTGGGTCATCGCCCGACTGGTTGCGCATTAATTGCGTTGCAAAGATTCCAGCTAGAACCATGAACGCAATCAATGGAATGAATAAAATCTTCTTGTTCATTCGAATTAAGCCTCCTGCTCTTCAGCCGACTTTTTGATTGGCTTACGGAAACGGTAACGACGGTCACTGATAGCAATAGCGCCACCAATCGACATAATCAAAGAACCTGCCCAGATCCAACGTACAAATGGTTTGTAGTAGATACGTACAGCCCAAGATTTGTTGTCGTCTAAACGTTCACCCATTGCAATGTAAAGGTCGCGCGTTACGCCACGGTCAATCGCTGCTTCTGTCATCATAGACTTAGCTGTGGTGTAGAAACGTTTTTCAGCGTGAAGCGTGTTGATGTATTTGCCTTCTTTAGTAATTTCAAAGTCAGCAATGTAACCATCGTAGTTAGGACCATCTTTGTCACGAACCCCTGTAAACAGGAAGCTGTATTCTTCAAGCTGGTAGCTTTCACCTGGCGCCAGACGTACATCACGTTCGATGCTGTAGTTTTGCACCATCGCGATACCAATCACTGTCACGGCTAAACCTATGTGACCACACATCATTGCCCAGTGGCTACGAGGTAGCTTAGTTAGACCTTTCAAGAATGTATGACGGTGAGTCGCACGCTCATGCAGCTCAAAGCCGTGCATGAAGATGATCCAGAACGCCATTACCCAACCAGCAAACGCAGTACCACTGAAGCGGTCAGCCAGTAGAGCAACCATTAGCGCACTCAAGCCAAGTGAGAGTGCACCTGAAATCAGCATTGGTTTAACAAGCTTAGACAGGTTGTCACGTTTCCATCGGATCAGAGGACCGATACCAAGCAGGAACGAGAACGGGATCATTAACCAGAAGAACAACATATCAAAGAATGGTGCACCGATAGATACCGAGCCCAAGCCTAACTGTTTGTGAACTAATGGCAGTAGCGTACCTACTAACACAACGACAAGCGCTGCAATCAGTAAGATGTTGTTACCAAGCAGTGCGTTTTCACGAGAAACCAGATCGAAGTTACCGCGAACACGAACCGATGCGCCTTTAATAGCAAACAACAGCAGTGAACCACCGATAACAAAGACTAGGAAACCTAGAATAAACATACCACGAGCAGGATCCGACGCGAATGCGTGAACCGATACCAAGATGCCCGAACGAACTAAGAATGTCCCTAGTAAGCTTAGCGAGAATGCAGAGATAGCCAGCAGTACTGTCCAAGCTTTAAATGTGCCACGCTTCTCAGTTACCGCTAGTGAGTGCATTAGAGCAGTACCAGCCAACCAAGGCATGAATGAAGCGTTTTCTACTGGATCCCAGAACCACCAGCCACCCCAGCCAAGTTCGTAGTAAGCCCACCATGAACCTAGTGCGATACCTACCGTTAGGAATAACCAAGCTGCGATTGTCCAAGGACGCGACCAACGAGCCCATGCCGTATCAAGACGACCACTCATTAGAGAAGCGATTGCGAAAGAGAACGCAACAGAGAAACCTACATAACCCATGTAAAGCATTGGCGGGTGAATAATCAAACCCGGATCTTGCAGTAGTGGGTTCAGGTCACGGCCATCAACAGGGAAGAAAGGCAATGTACGTAAGAACGGGTTAGACGTCACGATAATGAACAGCAAGAAGCCGACAGTAATCAGACCCATGATAGCCAAAACGCGAGCCACAGACTCTTGAGGCATACCACGACTGAATGTCGCTACTGCAACTGTCCAACCCGCTTGGATAAGAACCCAAAGCAGTAATGAACCTTCGTGAGCGCCCCAAACCGCCGTAATTCGGTAGTACCAAGGCAGTTGGCTATTCGAGTTACTTGCTACGTATTGAATCGTAAAATCATTGGTGTAGAACGCGTAACACAAGATAAAGAACGAAATCGCTAAGAATCCGAACATACCCCACGACAACGGTCGTGCGCTGTTCATCAATAATGTGTTATTTCGAGCGGCTCCATACAATGGGAGCACGCTTAGCAGCAATGCAAGTCCCAAGGACAGGATCATCGCAAAATGGCCGATCTCGGCTATCATTGAGCATTTCCTTCTTTTTGTTCAGTCGTGTATTGCAAAGGCTCATGGGTTTTCTTCATTGCTTCCGCAACTTCAGAAGGCATGTACTCTTCATCGTGCTTTGCCAACACCTCAAACGCTTCGATTGTCGTTGCATTTTTAAGCACACCCTGAGCAACAATACCTTGGCCTTCACGGAAAAGATCAGGAAGGATGCCATCGTATAGAATCGTTACTTTAGGGCCTACATCTTGCAAATCAAAGCTTACACGTAGTGATTCATTGTCACGGCTTACAGAGCCGACTACGACCATGCCACCAATACGTAGGCGTTGACCAACTTCAGGTTTTTTACCATCTTTGCCGTTGACCAGCTCAGTTGGTGTGTAGAACAGATCCATGTTCTGGTTAAGTGCGTAAACCATCAATCCAACAGTCGCACTGATACCAAAAAAGATCGCTAAGACAATGCCCAGCCTCTTTTTACGTCTTGGGTTCATAGAGTGTTCTCCATATTTTTTGCTGCATCGATACGAGCTTGACGATCAATCTTAGCTTGTACTTCATTTAGTAATTGCTTACCACGACGAACGCTTACGACCAGTAAAATGATCATCGCGAGGAATGTGATTCCAAATGCACTCCAGACATACGAGGCATAACCTCCCATGGCTAAGAAATCACTCAAAGATTCAAAATACATAATTACCTACCCTACTACGCTTTTTCAGCCGCAAGCTTGCGAACCCATGGACGGTGACTTTCTTTACTGATGATTTCGTTACGGAAACGAATCATGGTTAAAGCGCCAAAGAAGAAAGCGAAGCCGAAGATGTTAAGAAGAAGCGGCCATAGCATGTCACTTGAGATCGAAGGTTTTGCGAACTTAGTAATGGTCGCGCCTTGATGAAGTGTATTCCACCACTCTACAGAGAAGTGAATGATAGGGAGGTTGATGACACCAACGATAGCCAAAATGCCTGCCGCTTTCGCTGCTGTTTTTTGGTCGTCAAAAGCGTGGTGTAGTGCGATCACACCCAAGTATAGGAATAGAAGAATCAGCTCTGAGGTTAAACGCGCATCCCAAACCCACCAAGCACCCCACATTGGTTTACCCCAAACTGCGCCAGTTAGTAACGCAATGAAGGTAAACACAGCGCCAATCGGTGCCATCGCCAGTGCGGCCATGTCTGATAGCCTTACCTGCCATACCAAACCGATAAAGGCAGCTATCGCCATCGACATGTAAACGCCCATCGACCAGATTGCAGACGGAACATGGATGTAGATGATACGGAAGCTATCGCCTTGTTGGTAATCAGAAGGCGCAAATGCAAGCCCCCACACGGTACCGACGGACAGACACAATAGCGCTAGGATCGAAAACCATGGCAAAAGTTTACCAGCAAGCTGATAAGAGGTTTCTGCTTTGGCATAGGGATGGAGCCATTTCCACATGTTGTAATCTCACTCTTACTTCATATTGCTTACAGCTATTAAAGCTATAATTATAATAATTTTATTTGTCTTGCTTTCAGTTTTATTGACTCTATGAGTCCAATCGACACATTTGGTTCACATTGGCTATACGATAACGGAACCCCAATCAGTTCACACTTACTCTAAGTGCGGCACTGATCGCAAAAGGCGTCATAGTCATCGCACCCATTAACATTGCCCCAAGCACCGCCAATTGACCGTTGTATGCAACGCCCAAAGCCGCAGCGTCAATTGCTGACGTCGCGAAGATTAAAATGGGGATGTAAAGCGGCAAGATTAACAGGCTTAACAGGACTCCGCCCTTCTGTAACCCAACGGTTAACGCAACACCAATCGCACCAATAAAACTCAATGCGGGTGTTCCTACCAGCAAGGTCAACACAACTGAGAGCCATGTATCAAAATCTAAAGACAACAAAACAGCCAATAATGGGCTGATTAAAATCAATGGTAACCCGGTCAACAACCAGTGTGCTATGACTTTGGACAATACTACCAACTGCAACGGGATTGGCATCAGCATCATCTGTTCAAGGGCGCCATCTTGAAAATCATCACGGAAAAGACGCTCTAAAGAGAGCAATGCAGAGAGCAAAGCGGCCACCCAAACAATACCCGCAGCAATACGCGCAAGTAGGTTTGGCTCTGGGCCAATACTCAAAGGGAAAAGCGTGATAACAATGATGAAGAACCACAAAGGGTTAAAGATATCCGCTTGACGTCGAAACGCGATAAGCAGTTCGCGTCGGATAATCGTGGTCATTGAAGAGATCATATTACTCACCCAACTTTATTTTTCTTAGTTTCGGGCTATCAGCAAACATATCTTGGTGTGTGGTTAACAACACAATGCCACCGTTGTCTGCATGCTGAGAAAAAAGAGATTCGAGAACTTTCACGCCCTGCTTATCAATGGCAGTCAGCGGCTCATCAAGAATCCACAACATTTGCTTGCTCAACCACAGGCGAGCCAACGCAACTCGGCGTTGTTGGCCTGCTGAAAGTTGCCCCGCAGGTACGTCTTCTCTGCCCGCAAGCCCGACTTGAGCCAGCGCGTGGTAAAGCTCTTCTTTGCTGGTACCGCCACTGTGAATCGACTGATAAAAGCTCAGATTCTCATAAGCACTAAGCTCGCGCTTTACGCCTGTTTGGTGACCAAGAAAAAGTAAATTTTGATGATAAACATCTCGACTCGATTCAATAGACTCACCGTCCCAAGAGATAGTGCCGTCATCGCGATCGCCTAAGCCAGTAATAATCCTAAGGAGTGTCGTTTTCCCGGTACCGTTACGACCTTCAACTTGAACCAGCTCACCTGGTTTCAATTGAAAAGACAACGATTCAAACAGAATCCTGTCGTCACGAATAGCAGTTAAATTTGAGACTTCTAGCATAGGTAAATTTAGTCGAGTAATGAGAGCGCTATAGTAGCACACCAACATGGTGACAAAACAGGACTAGGCGTTTTCGATAGAACAAAGTCGGTAAGAAACTGTTACCACCTCATCACAATTTACACATTTTCATCAACAAACAAGATATTGTCGTAGATACAAGCACTTATAAACATCGTTCTATATAGATCGGACAGGCATAAAAAAAGAAGCCGAAGCTTCTTTTAAGAGGAATACGTAATAAACATCAATTGCTCAATACGAATTAAGCGCTCAATTTAACGACGTCGAGGCGGGTCTCTGCGATCGCGAGAGGCATCGGGTTGCTGATCGTACGATGAAGGGTCGCTTCGTAATGAAGGAATTTTCTCTTTACCAGCAAGCTTGTTCTGCAGAGACATCATCAGCTCAGCTTCTGCTTTGGGTAATTCACATTCTTCAATTAACTCGTTAATCCCAGCGCCAAGCTGAACCATTTTCGTTGCACGTGTGTACAAACGTCCATCGGTATCCGCATGTTCCAGCTCAACAATACGTTCATTCAAATGTTTGATAAGATCTTGTTGTTCAGTCACTTTCTGGCCAAGGCCAACCACAACAGAGCGAACCTCAAGTAATTGCTTACTCGATTTTTGAAGCTCTTTGTCCAAGTTACGAACTTGCAGGCGTGACTGATCGAGCTGCTTTTGAATCGCACGTTTTACTTTGCTAATCAAAATCAGGATAAATAACGTAAAAACCCCAACGCCTGATATCAGAGCGACAGGGCTTAAAGGAAGCGCTTCAAACATTACAGGTGAGCCATCTCATCCCATTCGTCTTCGCTTAGTAGTTTGTTTAGATCTACTAAGATAAGTAGCTTGCCATCTCGGTTACTTACACCTTGGATGAACTTAGCACTTTCATCAGTACCAACACTTGGCGTTGTGTCGATTTCAGAAGAACGCAGGTAAACCACTTCAGCAACGCTATCTACTAGAATGCCAATTACTTGACGCTCAGATTCAATAACGATGATACGAGTGTTGTCTGTGATTTCACCTTGCATCAAACCAAAGCGAGAACGAGTGTCGATAACAGTAACAACGTTACCACGTAGGTTAATAATACCTAGAACGTAATCTGGAGCACCCGGTACTGGAGCAATTTCGCTGTAACGTAGTACTTCACGTACTTGCATTACGTTGATGCCGTAAGTTTCTTCTTCTAGCTGGAAAGTCACCCATTGAAGTACTTCATCATTCGTTTGCTCTTTTCTTACTTCAACTTCACTCATATGAGACATAGATAATCCTCTTGCCGTCGTTACCGACCACTATTATTAACTTGATGCTTATTGTTAGCCCAATGCTTATTACTAGCTTAATGCTTTTACATCTAGCCCTGCGTTTAGCATGGCGATTAATGCTTCAACATGAATCAAAGCACACATTTTTTCTTTTACCATACCAGCGAGCCATGGGCGTTTCCCTGCCATTTCTCGCCAACGTACTTTGTCTGTATTAAGTAGCTCGGTGCCTTTGAGCTCTGTGCCCGCCAGGCCCCACAAGCTCTCTCCAAGCATCACTATATATTGATAGTTTTCTTTGTATTCGTCACCTGATAGTTTCTCAGACATCACCCATTTTGCGGTGTCGACCACATCTAGCTGACTATCACGGTTGGTTTGTAAACCCAAATACCAAGCTGGCTTACCAATGATATGACTTAACTCTTCAAGGCGATGGATGCCGCCAAGCTCATCAAGTGGCACCGCAAAGGTCACGCCGTTTACATCAAAATACAAGACTTGAAAGTCTTCTTTGCGAACCGTACTTTCCCAAGAGGTAAACTGGTCAGCACCTCCTGCTTGAGTTTCGGGTTCAATAACTGTCTCGGGATCAGGAACGTCAAGTTCAGGCTCAACAGCCTTAACTTCTACTTGTTCCGTCTCCAACGATTCAGCTTGTAACTCTTCAATTTGCTGCGATTCAACAGGTGGCTCTAAAACAATTGATAAATCGGGTTCTGGAAGATTCCAATCCTGAATCTCTGGCTCTTCGAACACTTGAACAGACTCAACCGCGGCATCAAACATTTGCATGTCTGCTTGCTGGGCGATTTTCTGGGTGTTCTGATCCATCAACTCATCAAGGTTCAGTTCATCAACAACATTGGTCGCCTCTAAACGGCTGAGTAGTTTCTGAACATCTTCAAGGTTAGGAACCTCAAACTCAGCCGCGCGTATTTCTGCGTAGCTAGAGTGGTGACTCGAAAATTGGCGCTCTGGCTCTGGCTCTGGCTCTGGCTCTGGCTCTGGCTCTGGCTCTGGCTCTGGCTCTGGGC
>NZ_JBFSVA010000001.1:0-35165 GCF_041467655.1 Vibrio sp. 10N.247.311.49 | reverse complement strand
GCTCTTCAGATTGTGATTCGTCGCTCGACTCGTCAACAAAAAAATCGTCAGATTCAAAGCTTTCATCACCTAACAGCGCAGTAAAATAATCATCCAGTGCTTGTTCACTGGAGAGACTTGGCTGCGCCAATGTTGATTCTTTATTCGCGCTCATTTATCGCCAACCTTTCGAGATAAATAAGCAACTGTTTATAAGCAAATACACCACGGCTACCCGATGCAAAATGAGAGGCTGGCAAGCGCTTTAGGCTCGCATCTCGAAACTTGGTATCAATCGGCACAGCAGACGTCCAAACTTGGTTTGGGTAATCATCTTTGAGCTGCGTTAATGTTTGCAGTGAGGCTTTGGTTCGCTTGTCGTACATCGTTGGGACAATCGTAACCTTAAACGGTGTTTTGCGAGACTTCTGCATGATGGTCAAAGTGCGAATCATGCGCTCTAAGCCCTTCATCGCCAAAAACTCAGTCTGTACCGGAATCAATATACGATCGCTAGCAGCCAATGCATTGACCATCATCACACCCAGAATTGGCGGGCAATCGATCAATACATAGTCATAGTCGTCTTTCAAAGCGGCTAAAGCACGCTTCAAGATCAACCCCATGCCGCTTCGATTTCCCATTACACGGTCTAATGTCGCCAAAGACATGTGCGCAGGGATAATATCGATACCTTCGACTTCTGTTTGTAAAAGCAAAGGTCTTACCGTCTGCACGTTAAACTCACGCAACTGGAACAGATCAAACAGGCTCGATTCCACCGTATCTGAATCGTAACCCAGATAGGTGGTCAGTGATGCATGTGGGTCAGTATCAACCAACAGAACACTGTGCCCCTTCAACGCAAGTAAACCTGCTAGAGTCACGGTCGTGGTCGTTTTACCAACACCACCTTTTTGGTTTGCAACACTCCAAACAATCATTTCGATTTACCTAAGCTAACCCAACTTCGACCAAGATCCTTTCCGCGATACGGTCTAGAGGGAGGTCTTCAGTAGAAATGCCAGCTTTTGCTACAGCTTGAGGCATACCATATACAACACAGCTATCTTCGTCTTGTGCCCAAATTGTCGAGCCCGCAGTTTTCAACATACGCGAACCTTCTCGACCATCTGCGCCCATACCAGTCAGGATCATAGACAACACTTTGTCGCCGTAGATCTTCGCTGCAGAGCCGAATGTGACATCCACACAAGGCTTGTAGTTCATGCGGTCGCCGCCATCGATAATTCTTAGACGTGCAGACCCTGCGCGGCCATCCACCATCATCTGTTTACCACCCGGAGCAAGATACGCCACGCCAGGTTTTAACACATCACCGTCTTGCGCTTCGCGAACTTCAATCTTACACAAGGTGTTCAATCGGCTCGCAAAAGCAGCAGTGAATGTTGCTGGCATATGCTGAACTAACACAATTGGGTGTGGATAGTTAGCAGGGATGCGAGTCAAAACCTTCTGTAGAGCAACAGGGCCGCCAGTCGACGTACCAATTGCTGTTAATTGATACTTCTTACCTGACGCTCTGAATTTCGCCGTTGATGCAACCGCAGGCTTCGCTGTCGAAGTCGAAGCTGCTGTTGAAATCGGTTGGCGCAATGGCGTAGATGTTGCAGTCGTCGCAGTCGCTCTCGGCGCAATAGGAGCACGGCGCATAAACGCACGCTTCGCTGCAATCTGAATCACACGCTGTTGAAGCAATGCAACTGCATCGTCGCGGTTACGTGCAATGTCTTCAAACTTCTTAGGAAGGAAGTCGAGAGCACCTGCATCTAACGCATCTAACGTTGCTCTCGCTCCATCATGCGTTAACGATGAAAACATCAAAATAGGCGTTGGAGACGCGGCCATGATTTCACGAACGGCAGTGATACCGTCCATGACAGGCATTTCAATATCCATCGTGATTACGTCAGGTCTTAGCTGTTTCGCTTTTTCAACGGCTTCTTTACCGTTTACTGCTACATCAATGACTTCTAGGCGAGCCTCTGAGTTGATGATCTCGCTAACGCGACGACGAAAGAAACTCGAATCATCAACGACTAATACTTTAATCGCCATATTTATCCTTAAATTAAATTCTTGACGCAGCTGCGTACTGCTTCAACAAGTCCGGCACATCAAGAATCAATGCAATGTGTCCGTCACTTGTAATTGTCGCGCCTGCCATTCCTGGCGTGCCTTGCAGAAGCTTATCAAGCGGCTTGATCACGACTTCTTCTTGACCGATAAGCGTATCGACAACAAAACCAACACGTTGGCTACCAAGTTGTACGATAACAACATGGCCGTGCCCTTTACGCAGCTCAACAATACCCGCTTTAGGAGCAAGCCAGTTTTGCAAGTAGAACAACGGAATAGACTTATCGCGAACGATAATCGTCAGCTGGCCATCAACCACGTTTGTGCGGCTTAAATCTAGGTGGAAGATCTCGTTTACAGAAGCCAATGGCAATGCAAATGGATGACCGGCAACACCGACCATCAAGGTTGGTAGAATCGCTAGGGTTAGTGGAACCTTGATGGTGATCTTGGTGCCCTGTCCCATTTCTGAATCAATATCAATAGAGCCGTTCAGTGTGTTGATCGCTGTTTTCACAACGTCCATGCCCACACCACGACCAGAGATATCCGAGATCTGCTCTTTGCTTGAGAAGCCAGGAGCAAAAATCAGGTTGAAACACTCTTTATTTGATAAGCGAGACGCTGCATCTTCATCCATCAGGCCACGTTTAACCGCGATAGCACGAAGCTTATCAGGGTCCATACCGCCACCGTCATCAACGATAGCCAGTTCAATGTGGTCACCTTCTTGAGAGGCAGACAGAATCACTTTACCCGTTTGTGATTTACCCGCAGCAACACGGTCGTTTGGCATTTCGATACCATGGTCGACAGAGTTTCTCACCAAGTGAATCAGGGGATCAGCAAGTGCTTCGACTAAGTTTTTATCAAGGTCCGTCTCTTCGCCACGCATTTCAAGAACGATGTCTTTCTTCAAGCTACGAGCAAGGTCACGGACAACTCGTGGGAAGCGACCAAATACTTTCTTGATCGGTTGCATACGAGTCTTCATTACCGCACCTTGTAGGTCTGCAGTAACAACATCTAAGTTAGAGACAGCTTTCGACATTTCTTCGTCGTTGCTGTTAAGGCCAAGGCTGACAAGTCGGTTACGCACCAATACCAGTTCACCCACCATGTTCATGATGGTGTCCAGTGTTGATGTATCAACGCGAACTGTCGCTTCAGCTTGCTGCTTCTTAGCCGGCGCTTTAACTTCAGCTTTTGCTGGAGCGCTCGGTTTTGGCTCAGCTTTAACGGCAACTGGCGCGGCAGGTTTAGGCGCAGCTTGAGGTGCTACTGCCTTAACTTCTGCAGGCTTAGTCGCTGCATCCAATTCTTCAATCGAAGGTCCATTACCTGAGCCATGTAGTTGGTCAAGTAACTTCTCGAACTCTTCGTCAGTCATCAGATCATCGCCTTCAGACATCGCTGAAACAGGTGCTGCTGGCGGCGTTGGCGGTGGAGGAGGCGTTGAACTTGCCGCTGTCGGGCTCTTACCCGCACCGTGCAGTTCATCTAATAACTTTTCAAATTCGTCATCAGTAATATCACCACTGTCAGCAACAGACTGAGGTGCAGCGGGTGCTGGCGGCGGTGTTGGTGCAGAAGGCGCTGTTGGTGAACCACCTTTACCGTGAAGCTCATCAAGCAAGCGTTCAAACTCATCTTCAGAGATATCATCGACTGAAGATGCATTGATGTTTGAGCTTTCAGCAGTAGGTTCCGGAGCAATAACAGGCTCAGGCGCTGCAACAACAGGTTCAGGGATAATAGGTGCAGGCGCTTCTACTGGTGCCACTTCATCCGCAGACTCTGGTTTACAGAGACGGTGAAGTTCATCCAATAAAGATTGGTCGGCTGGCACTAAAGGTTCCTGATCTTGCACGGCGCGAAACTGTACATTGACTGTATCTAGCGCCTGCAGCATGGTATCCATCAAACCTGATGTTACGCTGCGTTGGCCGTTTCGCAGAATGTCGAACACATTCTCAGCACCATGACAAGTATCCACCAGCTCAGTTAATGCTAGGAAACCAGCACCACCTTTTACTGTATGGAAACCACGGAAAATAGCATTTAATAGGTCTTTGTCGTCAGGGTTATTCTCAAGCTCTACCAGTTGTTCTGATAGGAGTTCAAGGATCTCTCCTGCTTCGACTAAAAAGTCCTGAAGAATATCTTCGTCTAAATCGTAGCTCATACGTTACCTTTAAAATCCAAGACTGGATAACAAATCGTCGACTTCATCTTGAGATGCGACAGCGTCTTCGCGCTCTTCTGGGTTCATAATTGGACCTTCAGGCGCAATCGATGCTTTCTTCTCTGACTCTGGAGTTGGCTCTTTTTGATTCGCACCGAATACCGTGAGAATCTCGACCAAACGTCCTTCCACCTCATTCACCAAGGTAATAACTTTGCTGATTATCTGCCCAGTTAAATCTTGGAAATCCTGAGCCATCAAGATTTCAGTCAATTGTCCGCGTAGTTCAGTACTGTCGCCTTCTACTTGGACAAGCAATCCATCAATGCGGTGACATAAAGCTTTAAATTGTGCCAGCTCAATGCGGCCATGCATCAGTTCATTCCATTGAGGCCTTACTTGAAGTAAACACTCGTGTAGGTTGTCTGCGATTGGCATACAGCGATCGACAGCGTCCATCGTCTTATTTGCCGCAACTTCCGTTTTATCAATGACATACTGAAGGCGATCCCTTGCATCAGGGATTTCGTCATTTGCGATAACGCTGATGCGTTCATCGAAATTGAATTGAGTCAAAGAGTCGTGGAGGTCGCGTGTCAGACTTCCTATTTCTTGAAGCATTGGATTGTCTTGAAGACTAAAGTTATCTTCATAAATGCTTCTCACAAGAGAATCAGCATTTTGCTGCTCATCGTTCTCAAGCAGCTCTACTAATTTTTTTGCTTGTTCTAATGAAATCATCCTGAATTCGGCCTTACTCCGCATACTTTGTGCGCTTAGGCTATCGAGATAAACAGATAACTTATCAGTCAGTGTTTACCTAGAAGTGCCTAAATTTATTGATGCTTATAAGCGATCAAAAATCTTATCAAGTTTCTCTTTCAGCGTTGCAGCAGTGAAAGGCTTCACAATGTAACCATTAACACCCGCTTGCGCAGCTTCGATGATCTGCTCACGCTTCGCTTCAGCTGTGATCATAAGCACTGGAAGGTGCTTAAGTTCTGCGTCTGCGCGAATGTGTTTAAGCAGGTCAATCCCTTGCATGCCTGGCATGTTCCAGTCAGTTACCACGAAATCAAATTCGCCTTTTTTCAGCATAGGTAACGCGGTCAAGCCATCATCTGCTTCTTGAGTGTTGTTGAAACCTAAATCGCGAAGTAGGTTTTTAACAATTCGGCGCATCGTTGAAAAATCATCAACAATGAGAATTTTCATGTTTTTGTTCAAATTAGCCTCCACTGAATAGGATCAGTGTTGTTAGTCGTTCTGTGTCCAAGCACTTAACTTAGTGCGTAAACGCTGCATAGATTGGCTCAGTATTTGGCTGACACGAGATTCGCTGACACCTAACACTTCCCCAATCTCTTTTAAATTGAGTTCTTCGTCGTAATAAAGCGAAAGCACAAGGCCTTCCCTTTCCGGAAGTTGTTTTATCGAATCGATCAAAGCTTGGCGGAATGACTCATCAGCAACCCCTTGAAAAGGCGTATTATCTTGAGAGTCTTCATTCGGAGATATTACATCATCTGAGACGCCTAAATCTTCAATTCCAACCAGCCTTGAGCAATTAATGTCAGTTAAAGCACTGTGATACTGCTCTAAACTGAGCCCCATGTGTTTTGCCACTTCGGCATCACTCGGGTCGCGGTTGAGGATACCCTCTAATTCCGCAATTGCACTGCTGATTTCTCGATTGTTCTTATGAACCGATCTCGGCACCCAGTCCCCACGGCGAATGTCATCCAACATTGCCCCGCGAATCCGAATACCAGCATACGTCTCAAAGCTTGCGCCTTTGGTACCATCATAGTTTTGTTGCGCTTCAATCAAGCCGATCATGCCAGCTTGAATTAAGTCATCAACCAATACATTAGGCGGTAATCGCCCCAACAAGTGATGAGCGATACGTTTAACCAACACAGAGTACTTCTCAAAAAAAGCCTGTTGGCTATTGTGATTAGCGTGTTGGTCGTAAGTAAGCGCTTTATTCACCAAATGGTTCCTCTATAAATTCAGTACGATTCAGCAGCCTTTCAACAAAGAACTCCAAGTGTCCGCTCGGTGTTTTTGGTATTGGCCAGGTCAAGGCTTTGTTAGCCAAAGAGCTGATTGCCAATGCAGCTGGAGAGCGAGGAAACGCATCGACTACGATTTTCTGTCTCTTGACTGATTGACGTACTTTATCATCTAAAGGAATACATGCTACGAGTTCGAGGCTCACATTCAAGAAGCGCTCTGTGACCAAAGTCAACTTTGCAAATAATTCTCGGCCTTCGCGGTAGCTTCTGACCATATTTGCAACAACTTTGAATCGCTGAACTTGGTGTTCTCTGCTTAAAAGCTTAATCAAAGCATATGCATCCGTGATCGATGTAGGTTCATCACATACCACGACAACCACGTCTTGCGCCGCTCTTGAGAAGCTGATCACCATGTCCGAAATACCGGCTGCGGTATCAACCAACAAGATATCCATCTCGTCTTCAAGCGAACCGAATGCGCGAATCAAACCAGCATGCTGTGCGTGTGAAAGTTCAGTCATGCTTTGAGTGCCCGATGTCGCTGGAATAATTTTAATTCCGTGCGGCCCTTCGACAATCGCATCCTTAAGTTCACATTCGCCAGCCAACACATGCCCAAGGTTTCGTTTAGAACGAATACCTAGCATGATATCGACGTTCGCTAGTCCTAAATCGGCATCTAGCACCATGACTTTTTTGCCTTGGCGCGCCATGCAAATAGCCATACCTAACGTCACATTAGATTTACCAACGCCTCCCTTACCACCGGTTACAGCGATAACTTTTGTGAGTGAAGGCTTGGTTAAGCGACGGAGGCCGCTAGCTTGGTCATGTATCATATTTTCATTCATATTTATCCGCCGCCTAGAGCCCTTCAGAATCGCTATTCCAGTAATGAGGTTCATTCTCTGTAGATTTTTCTAATAGCTCATTAGCCTTAGCAATCATGTACTTTGGCTGAGCTATAACGATATCTTCAGGAACTCGTTGACCATTTGCTATGTAAGCAACTGGTAATGCATTTTGTATTACGACACTGATGAATTCACCTAGACTTAGGGATTCATCCAGCTTAGTCATGATGCATCCCGACAACGGGATTCTTCTAAAGTGTTCAATTGTTTCTTGCAGCACTTTGCGTTGCGCGGTTGCAGGCAACACAAGGTAGCTATTGATAACGGAACCACTCTCTTGCATCAATGTGTC
Organism: Vibrio sp. 10N.247.311.49; assembly: GCF_041467655.1. Classification (NCBI taxonomy): domain Bacteria; kingdom Pseudomonadati; phylum Pseudomonadota; class Gammaproteobacteria; order Vibrionales; family Vibrionaceae; genus Vibrio; species Vibrio sp. 10N.247.311.49. The sequence goes on along the minus strand of NZ_JBFSVA010000001.1, from coordinate 27,674 downwards.
TAACTGCTCAGATAGGCGAACATCTCGTTGTCCCATGCCTGCAGTATCGACCAGAATCAGGCGACGATTACGTAACTGATATATTACATCGGCCAGTTCGCTAGAATCTTTAGCAACTCTTACAGGACAACCCATAATTCGGCCGTAGATCGATAACTGCTCATGTGCACCTATACGATATGTGTCAGTTGTCACTAGTGCGACGTTATCAGCGCCATATTCCATGGCAGCACGTGCAGCTAGCTTTGCAACAGTCGTTGTTTTACCCACGCCGGTTGGGCCAAGTAGAGCCACAATACCGCCGCGTTTTAAAATATCTTTTTGTGTAACGGAGATTTGGTCAGCAACCAGAGCTAACAGAGCCTTCCATGCACGTGCAGGTTTAGTATCTTCAGGAATGTAGCAAGCCATTTGATCGGCAAGCTCTGCAGATACACCCATACGTTCAAGGCGCTTAATAAGCATGGCTCTCAGTGGTTCACGGCGCTCAACTTCTTGCCACATCAACCCAGAAACTTGATGCTCTAACAGACGACGAATTGAGGTCATCTCTTCGCGCATCGTTTCCATTTCAGTATCAGAACCTTTGGACTGAGTGTTCTCTCGACCACGATCATAACGGGTAGGATCCAAGCGAGGTGTCGGGCGCTCTACTCTGCGGTCTTCAGCAATCAACTTAGACAAACCCGTTTCACGAGCAAATGCAGAATCAAGATTTCCGTGAGACTGTTGGTTACCGTGAGATTGCTGATGGCCATGAGACTGCAAATTGCTTTGAGTCTGATGACTATGAGGCTTATGGCCCGTGCTTGATTGGCGATTGAGCAATGCTGACAATGAATCTTCATTTTCTGCACGATGCTGTGGCTCATCATCGGCGCCATGACTGTATTGCTTAAGCATATTCGCAAAGCGCTTAGTCATTGAGCGTCCACCTTCAACATTCGACTGTAGGCTAACCTTGTCATCGTCTAGTTGACGTCGCCCAGCAGGAGCTGCGGGCGCGGCCATTTGCGTATATTGGCTTTGTGCAGGCTGCTGAGGTTTATTTAATCTCTGGCTCGCTGTCGACGGGCTGGATTCGCCATCAATAGCGGCAACAATTTCCACGCCACCTGCGACCTTTTTGTTAGACATGATCACCGCTTCTGAACCAAGTTCTTCTTTAACTTGGAGCAGAGCCGTTCGCATATCTTTTGCAAAAAATCGTTTAATTTTCAATTCGATTGTCCGTTCTAATTAGGCGGCTTAATTACCAACAGCTTGTACTATACGTATCTGCTTTTCGTCCGGTATTTCTTGGTAAGACAAGACTCGCAAGCTTGGGATCGTGTTCTTCACGAACTTAGCCAGAGTCGAACGCAACACGCCAGAGGTCAATAGTACCGCGGGCTCACCTTTCAGCTCTTGCTCTTGTGTAGCGTGGCTGAGAGAGGTCTGTAAACGTTCGGCTAAACCAGGTTCAATACCAGCAGATTCTCCGCCGGATGCCTGCATGGTTTGATGCAAGATTTGTTCCAGCTCAGGAATCAAGGTTATCACTGGTAACTCGGGCTCTATACCATTGATTTCCTGAACAATTAATCGTTTCAATGAGATGCGAACCGCCGCAGTAAGTATGTCAGGTTCTTGACTCTTACCTGAATACTCCGACAAAGTTTGGACTATGGTTCGAATGTCACGAATTGGAATCGCTTCATTCAGCAGGTTCTGTAGCACTTTCACAACCACACCCAACTGCAATTGATCCGGTACAAAACCTTCCACCAGCTTAGGTGTTGAGCGGCTGAGCATCTCAAGTAAGTTCTGAACTTCTTCGTGGCCAATGAGCTGCGATGCGTTGTTGGTTAGCAGCTGGCTAAGGTGTGTCGCCAGTACTGTAGAAGAATCTACAACCGTATAACCTAGAGCTTGTGCGTGTTCACGCTGCTCTTCACGAATCCAAACCGCTTCAAGGCCAAAGGCAGGGTCAATCGTCGGCTCGCCATCGATCATGCCATAGACTTGGCCCGGGTTAATCGCGAGCTCCATGTCTGGCTTAATCTCAGCTTCACCCACAGCAACACCCATCAGGGTAATACGGTAGCTGTTTGGTGTCAGTTCTAGGTTATCGCGAATGTGTACCGCTGGGATCAAGAAACCAAAGTCTTGAGACAGCTTTTTACGCACACCTTTAACGCGTTCAAGCAATTCACCACCTTGGTCTCTATCAACCAAAGGAATTAAACGGTAACCCACTTCTAAACCAATAATATCGACAGGTTGAACATCATCCCAAGAGAGCTCCTTCTGAGAGCCTACTTCTCCATTCGCTTCAACTGTCGCCGGAAGGTTAGGCTCTTCCGCCTTCTTCTTGTTCTTTTTATCGATGTAATACGCCCCCGCGCCTGCAACGATGGCAAGGCTCAAGAACGAGAAATGTGGCATACCCGGAACAATACCCATGATGCCAAGGATGGCGGCGGTGATCATCAAGGCTTTTGGATTGTCGAACATCTGGAAGACAAGTTGCTCACCCATATCTTCATCAGTATTTTGGCGCGTTACCATCATCGCAGCTGCAATAGACAGTAATAGAGATGGAATTTGTGCAACCAGACCATCACCGATAGTCAGTAGCGTGTAGATTTCGATTGCTTCACCAAAACCAAGATCAAACTGAGCCATACCAATGCTCAAGCCACCAATGATGTTGATGAATAAGATTAAGATACCAGCGATCGCATCGCCTTTAACAAACTTAGAAGCACCGTCCATCGAACCGTAGAAGTCAGCTTCTTTGGTGACTTCAAAACGTCTCAGACGCGCTTGGTCTTGGTCGATCAAACCTGCGTTCAAGTCGGCATCGATTGCCATCTGTTTACCCGGTAAGGCGTCTAACGTGAAACGCGCGCTTACTTCCGAGATACGACCCGCACCTTTGGTTACAACCATGAAGTTGATGATCATAAGAATCAAGAACACCACTAAACCAACCGCGTAGTTACCACCGATAACCACGTTACCGAAGGCTTCAATCACGTTACCTGCCGCGTCGCCACCTTCGTGACCATGGAGCAATACCACACGTGTCGAAGCAACGTTCAAGGCCAATCGAAGTAGAGTCGCAATCAGCAGGACGGTCGGGAATGCAGCGAAATCTAAAGGCCTGCGGGTATAAACCGATACCAATAGCACAACCATAGACAGTGCAATATTGAAGGTGAAGAACATATCCAACAAGAAAGCTGGAATGGGCAACACCACCATAGCAAGCGTTGCAAGTACCATAACAGGTGCACCAATCGCAGGCATGGCACGGTTAGGGATTTTAGGTAGCTTGTCCACAAAAGGCAGGGAGAATTTCATAAATCTAGACAGTTTCGCTATGTTGTAGCTCTCTGAACAAGTGGATTAGGTCTTAGTCAGGGCTGTTTGCTATGGGCTTATAATGTTCAGGCTACTACAGCAAACACTGTACCAACATCTCACGTCAAATTATCGCCATCACCTCTATAAAAGGAAGATTAGCTAGCTCGCTATTATCAGGGTTCATCACGCAGAGCTCAAGCAATTGATCTAATGACGTAAATCAGGTGGGATCGGCATATTAGAATCTTGCAGCTTTGGTCGCTCACCACCTCGTTTTCGGTACTGTTTAAGCTGGAAAACATATGCAAGCACTTGTGCAACTGCTGTAAACAGACCGTCAGGAATTTGTTGTTCTAGCTCAGTGGTATGATAAAGCGCCCTCGCCAATGGCGGCGCTGGAACGATATAGATGTCGTTTGCACGCGCAATCTCTCGGATCTTCATCGCCATGTGGTCGACACCTTTAGCAACCACAATTGGTGCTTTGTCTTGATTCTGCTTATAGCGCAGCGCCACTGAAAAGTGTTCCGGGTTGGTCACAATCACATCCGCTTGAGGAACGTCTGCCATCATACGACGCTGAGCCGCCTCCCTTTGCAACATGCGAATTCGACCTTTCACCTCAGGCTTACCCTCGGTGTCTTTGAATTCGTCTTTCACCTCTTGCTTAGTCATCTTCAGCTGATCAGCGTGTTGCCAAATCTGGAATGGGATATCAATCGCCACAACAATCAACAAAGAACAACTGATCAACAGAATAAAGTTGAGCAAGATATCCAAGGCATGGAAGATGTTTTGTGGATAGACGTCCATGCTCAGCTGCATTAAATCATGCTGAGAGGCTTGAATCAGATAAATCGCCATCCCCGATACGAGCGCTACTTTAAGAATAGACTTGAGCAGTTCAACCCAGCTTTGCAGGCCAAACATACGCTTGATGCCACTGAGTGGGTTGAGCTTAGACGCCTTAGGCATTGCTGCTTGCATTGAGAAGTTAATCCCACCGACACCCGCAGCGCCGATGACGGCAGCAACAAACAAGGTTATCAGTATCAAAAACAGCGGGAACAGCAGGTTCACCAGTGCACCACCAGCGATTTCTAGGAGTTTGTTAGTGTCAAAAATTTCGTCGCGACTCAAAGAGAACAGACGTTGCATGGCCTCGAACAAAGCCTTCGCCATCGATTCGCCAAACCACATTAATGCAATTGCACCGACAATAAGTACCGACGCTGACGCTAGCTCTTTTGACCTTGCAACCTGCCCTTTCTCTTTGGCCTGTTGCAAGCGTTTGGGCGTGGCGTCTTCTGTGCGTTCTTGACCGTCTGACTCTGCCATTTCAGTCTCCTAGCAATCTAACCGGATTAGACGACATATCTGTTGTTCGCCCTGCATCCAAAATAGCTCATAGTGACTATATAAGCCGCCAAGGATGTACCAACAAAGTAACAGACCCACGAGTAGCGCAAATGCAAAACCCAAAGAAAAGATGTTTAATTGAGGTGCCGCACGCGTCATTACACCAAAAGAAAGGTTAATCGTTAGCAGCGCAATAATCCCCGACAATGACATCGCTAATGCCGTTTTGAACATGATGCCGAGCCACAACGCGAGCTCTCGAAAATCCACAGAGGTTAGAGAGCCACTGCCAATCGGCAAGGTCTTAAAACTAAACACCACCAGCTGCAGCATTTTCAAGTGACCATCGGTCGCCAAAAAAAACATGGTCGCTAGCAGCATGAACAGCTGACCAAGTACCGGCGTATTTTGCCCGTTAGCGGGGTCGACCATTGATGCAAAACCCAAGCTCGATTGCATACCGAGGATCTGACCCAGCATAACAAAGGTTTGAATCATGAACTGGGTAACAAAACCCATGGCCACGCCAATCACAATTTGCTCGAAGACAGTCAGGAAGCCTTGAAAGGACAGAAGTTCAATCTCTTTGGGAACGGCCGGAATCGCAGGCATCACCGCAAAAGTGATCGCCAAGCCTAAATACAGACGAATACGCGGCGACACGAAGCGTGCCCCTGTTACCGTCATCACCATCAGCATCGCTGAGATGCGAGTGTATGGCCAAAAATAATTGGCTAACCACTCAAGTACAAGGCTCGTTGGGTATTCCATATCGGTTTAATACAGAACTTGCGGCAAGCGTTCGATGAGCTCAAAAAAGAACTCCATCATCATCTGGGTCATCCAGTGTGCGAATAGCATCAACGCCAACAAAGTTACGATCAAACGCGGCAGGAAACTCAGGGTTTGTTCGTTGATTGAGGTCGCAGCTTGGAAAACAGCCACAACCAAACCGATCAGCAGGCTAGGAATAATGATGGCGCAAACCATGATTAATACCATCCAAAGGGCATCTCGGAACAACTCTACGAATATTTCAGGATTCATTATTCCCCCAGCTACAAGGCAAAACTGCCGGCGAGTGTGGAGAGTATCAAGTTCCAGCCATCAACAAGAACAAACAGCATCAACTTAAACGGCAGCGATACAATCATCGGTGACAACATCATCATACCCATAGCCATCAATACCGATGCCACCACCAAGTCGATGATTAGGAAAGGCAAGAACAGCATAAATCCGATTTGGAAAGCCGTTTTTAATTCCGATGTGATAAATGCTGGAATCAGAACCGCCATCGAAACATCTTCAGGGTTAGTCACTTCCGCGCCAGAAATCTCAACAAAGGTTTCAAGATCTTTGATTCGAGTCTGCTTGAGCATGAAGGATTTAATCGGTTCTTGGGCAACATCAAATGCCTGTCGTGCCGATATCTGTTCATTAAGATAAGGCTGAACTGCTTGTTCGTTAACTTGATTAATCACTGGCGACATGATGAAGAAGGTCAAGAATATCGCGATACCAATAATGACTTGGTTAGACGGTGTTTGTTGTAGACCCATCGCCTGACGCAAGATAGACATCACAACCACAATACGAGTGAACGATGTCATCAAAATCACCATCGCCGGCAAGAAGCCAAGCATGGTCATTAACGCGAGAATTTGCAGGTTAATCGAGTAGTCTTCACCGCCATTGGCATTGGTTGTCATGGTAAAGGCAGGTATGCCGCCACCATTGCCAGTCAAGCTGCCCGTGGTCATGGTTGTCGATTTGGCTTGGTCTTGTTCCATCGTGCTGATAGTGACCGATTCCGAGCCAGCGGTATTCGCAGGAATGACGGTGCCGTCTTCAGCTTGTGCAAATACCGACACACTGAATACGATTGAGCATAGGAGAATAAGCTGAACCAACCACACTTTCACCGCTCGGAAAGCTCCGGCTTGGTGAAAGTAAGAGGAGTTCAAAAGTCCGTTACTTGTTTGCATCTTTTTTTATTAGCTGGGAAAGCTGACTTGAAAATGTACTTTTTTCCAGCATCTCCTGAGTAAGAGGTTTATCGAGCTTAGAGATCAGCTGAATCGATTGTGTGGTAATCCCTACCAAGAACTGTTCATCACCCGCTTGCACAATAGCGATACGCTCTTTAGTACCAACAGGGATTTGCCTAACAATCGCCAAACCTTGTTGATTCGACATCGCAGGTACTTGCATTCGCTTGAGTAGCCAAGCAATAAATAAAATGAAGGCTATAACGAAAATTAGCGACCCAAAGGTGGTCGCTAAATCGAGAGAAGGCGGTGTTGCTGCAAAGGCAATGGAAGGAGCCGTTAATAGCCCTACTCCCAAGATTCCTCGTAACAAACCTGTCATTCCGAGAAAAGAGCCCGCAAGTCTTTGAGACAAAAAGCTCATTAACGCAGCTTCTTAATTCGTTCTGTTTGGCTAATAACGTCAGTCAAACGAATACCAAATTTGTCATTTACTACAACCACTTCACCGTGAGCAATCAGAGTACCGTTAACCATCACATCTAGTGACTCACCAGCAATTCGATCAAGCTCAACAACCGAGCCTTGGTTCAATTGGAGTAAGTTACGAATACTGATCTGAGAGCGACCAACTTCCATCGAAATAGTCACTGGAATATCCATAATGGTATCCAGCTTACGACGCTCATCTTCAGAAATCGGAGATGATGAATCGGTTAGCTCATCAAGTGGTGCCGCAAGCACATCATCAACATCAATTGACGGCGCTAAAGGATCTTCACCAAGTGCTGCAGCCCATTCGTCTGCTAGCTTTTGATCTTCACTAGGTTCCATTACCAATTCCTATACTTTTATCTATTTTACTATTCGTCGTCATCATCACTGTTTTCGAGCTCAGACAATAAGTCTTTACCTAGAAAAGCGAGATCAGTTTTAACCACATGTGGTCTTTGAATTTTTTCCGAAATCTGTACTGCAAGCTTCTCACCAGAACGGCCCATTTTCACACGATAAGTCGGCAGTTCTTCGACAAACATGGTTGCGTGCTCAGGCATGTTCATTGGGATAACATCACCAGGGCGCAGCTCCATCAGATCACGAAGGGAAATATCTTGCTCTAGCAAATTCACGCGGAAATTGACGGGCACATCCATGATCTCATCACGCAGTGCGGTACTCCAACGAACATCGGTTTCCATCTTGTCTGATTGAACACCCGCATCAAGCAGTTCACGGATCGGCTCAACCATGGAGTAAGGCATGACAACGTGGAAGTCACCACCACCGCCATCCACTTCAATGTGGAACGAACTCACAACAATCACTTCGGTTGGGCTCACAATGTTCGCCATACTTGGGTTCACTTCGGAATCCAAGTATTCAAACTCAACCCCCATCACTGGCGACCAAGCTTCTTTGTAATCTTCAAAAACAATTTTCAGCAGTAACTGAATGATTCGTCTTTCAGTAGGCGTGAATTCACGACCTTCAATCTTGGCGTGGAAACGACCATCACCGCCAAAAAAGTTCTCTACGAGAATGAAAACCAGACGAGCTTCCATGGTGATGAGTGCCGTACCTTTCAATGGACGGAAACGAACCATGTTTAAACTGGTGGGTACATACAATGTGTTTTGGTACTCACCAAACTTCATCATCTGTACGCCGTTGATCGACACTTCAGCCGTTTTACGTAACATATTAAACAAGCTGATACGCATATGACGTGCGAAGCGCTCGTTAATAAGTTCAAGGGTCGGCATTCGACCACGGACGATTCGATCTTGAGATGAGAAGTCGAAATTGACCGCATTGTCATTTTCGGTTTCTAAGACATCTTCAACTTCTTCAACATCATCAACGCCATGTAACAGCGCATCAATTTCGTCTTGGCTTAATAAATCGGTCACAAATTACCTATTGAATTACGAAGTCAGTGAATAACACTTTTTCAATCACAGGCTGGCCAACAGCTTGAGCCAGGCTTGCTTTAATATCTTCTGTTGCCTTATTACGCAGTTCCACGCGGCCTGTTGGTGAGCGCAATTGATCAACCGTTGCCGAAGCGAACGTGGCCAGTAGCGTACTTTCTACAAGTGGAGAGTGGTAACGAGCCAGGTCTTCATTCTTACTGCCACGTACCATGAGCTGTGCTTTTATCTGAACTAGGCGATCTTTTTTGTCACCTGTCACATTAAACAAGAAGGGCTGAGGAATATTAACATACATAACCGGCTCTGCAGCGACCACAGCCGTTGCTGGCTGAGACTGAGATTCAGAGGCGCTATCGTCAGAACCTAAGAAAAAGTACAGCGCACCACCTATACCAAGCAGTAACACAACTACGGCAATAATAATTATAAGGAGCTTGCTCTTCCCTTTAGGTGCATCTTGTTCTTCGGCCATATCTTACTCTAACTTCCTGTTCTTGCGATTAACTGATGGTTCTTTTTATTAACTGGTTTTTTCTATTAACCAAGCGTTCTTAGCCTGATATTAGGCATAATAACTAATTCCATCACGCTTTGATGCGACATTCAATTCAAGATTGCTGCCACTATCAAGGTTTTCATCACCTTGCGTATCATTTGTGCGGTTAGCGCCGGATTGTTGCTCACCATTGTTGTATCTATCTTGTCCCTGACCGGAGTTCTGTTGTTGAACAGACGAATCGGCAAGCTGCAGACCTTGCTGAGCAAGCATCTCTCTCAAGCGAGGTAAGGTTTGTTCAATCACATCTCTCGCTTGCTGATTACTCACCGTAAAGTGCACGTTTGCCACGTCATTATTCATGGTCATGCGGATTTTCATTTGGCCCAATTCTGGTGGGTCGAGACGAATGTCCAAGTTCTTAAGGTTCTTAGACATCATCATTTGTACTTTTTCAGCCACTTGCTCATTGGCTAGCTCTTTGGTGAGCTGTAAGGGCGCTTGTTGAGCAGCTTGAATTTCAGCTCGCGTAGGTGCTGAACCCACCGTTGCCGTACCTTGTGCACCAGCCGCAGAAGCGATCTGCTGAGCAAAGGTCGAATCTTTAGAATCTTCTTTAGCACCCGCTTTACCCAAACCAGACAGTGCTGCTGCACCGGCGCCCGCTTTAAGAAGCGTATCAGTCGAGCCTGCTTTTGTGGCAGCTGGCGTTGCATTCATCGCCATTCCTTGCGCGGTTAAAGCTGGATCCAACGTTGCTTGCTGCTGAGGTGAAGCCACATTAGCTTGTTGAGCTGCGGCCTGTTGGGCTGCATGTGCATTATTGGCGTGCAGCATTGCCGCCTTGTCCGTAAGAGCATTGTTTGCTGATTGAGAAGCGGCCTGCGCTGACACTTGTTGTGTAGCCGTCGCTACAGCTGCTGTTGATGCTGCCGCAGCTAAGGCTTTAGTTTCGCTTGAATCCGTATTATCCCAATCGATAGCAGTGGGTTCACCAGACGCACTGTTCGCAGCCGGAGCTTGACTTAGCAAAGCTGTTACTTGTTGTTGAACGTTAGCGAGCTGTTGATTCAACAGGTCTAGGTTAGAGGTCGCTTTAGCCAAAGCGGCTTGCTCATCAACCGTCAACTTAGCGCCACTTTGTTGCTTATCAAGCAAGCTATCGACAACAGACTGCTCTGATTCGATTTGTCCATTCAATTGGTTTAGCGCTTTGGTATGGGCATCTACTTGCTTTGCCAGTTCAATATCCACGGCTGACAATGCTTGGCTCTGCTCGGCAGCAACCGCACTAGCTGCATTCTTTTGGCTCAGCTCTCGGCTCATACTGGCTTCAATTTGTTCTGGAGTGACGCCGTTATCCATCAACTGTCGAATTTCAGTATCAGTTAGCTGAGAAACACCCTTACCTCCGGTAAGTACAGCGATTTCAGAATCGACTTCAAGGCTCTTCTCCTGATTTGCAGCCTTAGCTTGTTGTGTCGCCTTATCCGTAACGGAAACTCCTGCAACAGAAGCACCGGTGATATTACCTTGGGCTTGTTCTACCTGACCTTGCTGAGGCAAGCCTTTGCCGTTTGGCGCTTGATTTAGGGTTTTGTTTGCCTCATCCAATTGACCAAGCAATTTATTGCCTTCGCTCATCGCTGCATTGGCTTGCGATGCCTGCGTAGCACCATCTACCGCTGATGGACCCTGAGTTTGGGATTGAGCAATATGTTCTTTAGATTCGTTAGTCGTATCCTGCGCATCTTTACCATCTGCCTTATCTGCAACAGTCTTATCAGCGACAGTGCTATCAGTGCCCGAATTGGCTTTGAGCTGAGCCTCAGATCCAGACGCAGCCTCTGCTGATGTTTTATCAGCAGCTTTCTCGCCTTCTACTTCTGAAGCTGCTTGCTTGCTTTGCGCTTCGCTCACTTCGTCAGTAGCCTTTGATTCAGCGGAATCACCTTTGTTCGCTTCGGCTGACGCTTCACCTTCGGTAGATGTCTGTTTAGTATCAGGTTTCGCAGTGCTTTCTGTGTCTTTTGCTGCGACTTTACTGTCACTTTCTTCAAAGCCGAGCGCTTCTTTAAAGGACTCAAAGAAACCTTTAGAGTCGCCGGTTTCTTCTACCTTGGAAGAGGCAGAACCGGTGTCCAACAACGATGACATTTTGTTGGTCGCTGAATTTGAGGAAAGACTAACATTCATATATACAAGCTCTATCTACTAGCTTTGCTGCCATGAATCAGGCAACAAAAAGAAAGTCGGATGCTTTTCATGCCTTTGGTGGGCATAACGCGCAATTTTATATAAAACGGAGCAAGAAACATGCCTATAAGTTCGGTTTTCACAATATAGAGAACAGCACTGACGTCATTCGTGGCTTAGGATCACATCTTCTTTCGGCTGTATAACAGAGTCGAAAACTCATCCATTTGCTTTTGTTCTCTTCGATCTTGCAGCTTTGCTTTCTCTTTCTGCTTTTTCTCCATCAACCACTCGTAGGATTTACGTTTTTTGTGTAACTCCATCCAGTAGCTTTGGCAGTTGTCGACTTGATTTTTAAAGTGGTGCTCGGCTTCTCTCTGTTTGGATAATGTTTCATCCAACTGAGTTAAGAAGCGGTTCAAGTGACCATATTGGCTCGCCGTTAAGCCTGCCTTGCCGCGGTCAACGAGCTGCTGACAGTAATCCAGTCGATACTTTTCAATCTGCGCAACCTGCTCATAGTAGCCTTGCAGCTCAGAGTTCGCTTTGTTGAGCGCAAGTACCGCTTGGTTCTCTTGATCTTTGGCTTGATCGAGCAAAAATTCTAATGCGTTATCCATGACTAACCTTATTCACCCGTTAGCCACCCAATACATGTTTCAACATGTTGACGCACATGTCGTATGGGACGGTCTCTTTCATCTTCTGCTGCAAGTACTCATCCAGTTTTGGTTTCAACGTGAAGGCACTATCGATTGCTGGATCCGTTCCTGGCTTGTAAGCACCAATCGACACCAAATCTTGGTTTTTACGGCAGATAGACAGCACTTGCCTTACCGCTTTCGACATCAAGACATGTTCTTCAGTGGTGATTTGCGGCATAACACGACTGACGGATTTCTCAACGTCAATCGCTGGGTAGTGACCGGCATCGGCCATCTCACGAGATAACACAACGTGACCATCGAGAATTGCTCGCGACGCATCCGCAATCGGATCTTGTAAGTCATCGCCTTCGGTTAACACGGTAAAGAAAGCCGTGATAGAACCTTGTTCATCATTGCCGTTACCTGCTCGTTCCACCAGCGCAGGAAGCTTAGCGAAGACTGATGGCGGATAGCCCTTGGTTGCTGGCGGCTCACCCACAGACAGAGCAATTTCACGCTGAGCTTGAGCAAAACGGGTCAATGAATCCATGAGTAGCAGAACATCTAAGCCTTGGTCGCGGAAGTACTCGGCGACAGCCAACGCGGTTTGACAGCCTTTTAAGCGCATCAATGGTGATGAGTCGGCAGGAGCGGCAACAACAACCGAACGCTTACGGCCATCTTCACCAAGAATCTCTTCAATAAATTCTTTAACTTCTCGTCCACGCTCACCGATTAGGCCTACGACCACTACTTGCGCAGTTGTGCCTCGAGTCATCATGCCCAGAGTTACGGATTTACCGACACCAGAGCCAGCAAACAGACCGATACGTTGCCCTTTACCCACGGTTAGCAAACCATTAATGGCTTTCAAGCCGACATCGAGTGGTTCAGAAATCGGTTTACGAGCTAACGGGTTGATTGGCTCCGCATTAAATGAAGCGCGTTGCTCTGTATAGATTGGACCTAAACCGTCGAGTGGATTACCTACGCCGTCGATCACTCGACCGAGCAGTTCCATTCCAACAGGGATACCACTTTCGGTAGTCATTGGCGTGACGCGAGCGCCAGGTAAGATCCCGGTGATTTGCTCACTCGGCATCAAAAATAGGTTATCGCCAGAGAAACCGACGACTTCGGCTTCCATCTGACCAGACATGGTTTCGACTAAACACAAACTGCCGATTGGCGCTTTACAGCCGGTCGCTTCAAGCGTTAAGCCAACAACGCGTACTAATTTACCAGAGGCAATTGGTCGCGATTTTAGCCCCTCGACTTTGTACTGACTGAGACGATTCGCTAACTCAAGCATTACTCATGACCTTGGTGACGATTTGCGCCGCAGAAATTTTGAATAACGTTCTTTACACGATCTTCCATGCGGTAGTTAACGCTCGACTCACCTGCTTCGATTTGCACGTCACCACGGTTGAGTGCTGGCTCTGCTACCAGTGTCCAATTACGACAGTCCAATTCAGTTTCGCCATACGCAGAGCGAATGATCGCGACATCTTCCGGATTGAGTTTCAATGTGATTGCGTGACCAGAAATCGGCAACGACTCTACCGATTCTTTAACGGTATCTAATATGATTTGTGGGTTGGTTTGCACTTCAACATGAACCACTTCTTTGACCATCGTAAGCACCATGTCGACCAATTGCTTCTCCACCTGAGCGTTCATCAACTCTAATGGTTGAGCGAACTGGTTTGCCAGCCCCATGAAGACGGCCACCTGCTGTTGAATGTACTCTTGACCCGCGGTTACGCCTTCAAGCTTGCCGGCTTCGTTGCCTTCTTCGTGACCGGCAGCAAAACCTTCTTCTTTGCCTTTTTCATAGCCTTGCTTAAAGCCCGCCTCTTGGCCTTGATGCAGCCCTTCCTGATAAGCGCCTTGTTTAATCAGCTCGATTTGCTCTTCAGTCAGAACCAGCTCTTCATCTTCAATGGCTTCTTCAACCGTTGGCATCCAACTAGGGTCGTAGTTAAAAGCGGTTTCTTTGGCTTGTTTGCTCACGTCAGAGGTGTAGTCAGGCAGCCCCCATTTCTGAGGTTGGGCAACCGTATTATCTTCTTCAGGGCGAAGGAAGCCGCGTTTTCTATCACCTGACATATCAGTACCTATCTATGAGTGGCTTAACTGTATTGTGAATTCAAGCAGTTAAACTGAGTTAATCTGTGGTTCGAGATTGGATAAAGAAAAGCCCCAACAGTGTGGGGCTTTTGAGATTTCTGTATTAAAGGAACTCGTCGGCGCCACCAGACAGCATAATTTCGCCACTGTCTGCCATCTTCCTCGCGATACCCAAAATCTCTTTCTGAGCCGCTTCAACATCAGAGACTTTGACTGGCGGCATCGCCTCAATATCGTCTCTCATCATATCGGCAGCACGTTTAGACATGTTCTTGAAGATCTTCTCACGTAGACCTTCATCTGCACCTTTAAGTGCTTTCTGTAGAATGTCTTGTGGAACATCACGTAGTAGTCGTTGAACACCTTGGTCATCAACTTCAATAAGGTTTTCAAAGACAAACATCAGATCTTGAATCTGTGTTGCCATGTCTTCGTCTTGATCACGAATTTGATCCATCAAGACGCCTTCCACGTTGTTGTCCATGTAGTTCATGATCTCAGCCGCGGCTTTCAGGCCACCAATTTTGGCTGCTTGAGCACCCGCTTGACCCGCGAACTGTTTCTCCATGATTTCATTCAGTTCAGCAAGCGCCGAAGGTTGAACTTCTTCAAGGTTGGCAATACGCATCATCAGATCCAGACGAACTCGCTCTGGGAACTGAGACAGGATCTCAGCCGATTGATCGGCATCGAGGTACGACAACACAATAGTTTGAATTTGAGGGTGCTCGTTGATGATAATGCTCGCCACCTGACGAGGATCCATCCACTTAAGCGAATCCAAACCTTTCGAACCTGTGCCGAGAAGGATTTGGTCAACAAGGTTATTCGCCTTGTCTTCACCCAGAGCAGCAACTAACGCATTACGCATGAAGTCTTCGCTGCCCATACCAATGTTGGTGTACTTCTGAATATCATCTAAGAAAGCACGGTGCACAGCGCCTACTTTCTCTTGGGATAGGTCTGTAGCTCGCGCCATCGCACTACCCACACGCTGAACCTGCTTTGGCTCTAGGTGACGAATAATACCAGCAGCATCTTCTTCATTTAAACTGAGCAACAAGATCGCAGCGCGCTCATCGCCTGAGATAGAGCCGATATCCACGCTAGAGACATCAAGCACTTCACCGCCTTCAGTTTGTTGTGGAACTATTTCGTTAGCCATCTACCATCCAATTCTTAACTACTTGAGCTGCTAGCTCTGGTTCATTCGCTACAAGTGCACGTACTGCTTTCAGCACGTCCTCGTCTTTATGAAGGTTTGGTAAGTCGATACTTGAACCAAATTCAAACAACTCACCACCTTCAATATCACCACCAATTAAGCTGGTTTCGCCGTCGGCACCAATTGGCATGCCATCAGGTCCGTACATCTGTTCATCGTTGTCTGCTGCTGGGTTAAGCAGTTTCTTCATTGCAGGGCGAACAAGTACCAACACCACCACAATGATAACCAAGGCACTTGCAAACCAACGAACCCAATCATTGAAGTTTGGATGCTCCCAGATTGGCACATCAGCAACAACATCTGTTACTTGAGGTGCAAACTGCATGCTTAATACGTTGAGCAAATCACCACGAGTTTCATCAAAGCCCACCGTACCAATCAGTACTTGGCGAATCGCATTGATTTCGCTCGCCGGGATTGGCGTATGAACCACTTCACCCGTATCTGGGTTCAAGGATTGGCGGTCTTTGATCGCAACAGAAACCGTCTGACGATTAACCGTGCCGCTCTGTTTACGTTCATGACTGATGGTGGTGTCTAGCTCAAAGTTTCGAGTCGCTTCTTTGTGAACAGAGCCTTGACCTGTCATCGCGCCGTCTTTCATCTGAGCCACATCTTGTGGAATTGAGGCATCCGCTGGAGGCTGGTTACTCAACGCACCCGGAATACCCGCCACCGTATTTCCATTGTTGTAATCTTCTAAAGTGTATTCACTTCGAGTCGCCGGTGTATTCGGATCAAAACGTTTTCTGGTTTGCTCCACAGCACTGAAATCGAGCTGGATATCAACCTGAGCGGTGTAGTTACCAAACCCAAGAATAGGAATCAGGATGGAGTCAATTTTTTCACGCAGCGCTTGTTCTTGATTGCGCTCTAACTCGTGTTCTTTACGACGCGCCGCTGACATAGGGTCTTGAGAGCCTGAGCTCAACAATCGGCCATGCTGATCGGTCACCGTAATACGTGAGGTTTTCATTCCCGGAACGGCACTTGCCACCATATCCACAACAGAATCAACTTCTTGCTGCTTGAGGTTAGTACCTGTTTTTAGAGTTAGGAATACAGAAGCAGAGGCTTCTTGATTATGACGTACAAAAACACTCTGCTTCGGCAGGGCCAATAAAACCTGAGCTTTACGCACCTGTTTCATCTGCTCAATGGCTTTGGCAAGTTGTCTTTCGCGGCTTAATTTAAGGCGTTCTTGTTCTAAACGTTGTGATACACCAAAACCCATGTCTTGCATGAGGATGTCATCACCCGCGTTTCGCTCTTGATTCAAACCCGCTCGTACCATATTAAGCTTTAATGAGTTGTACTCACTCGCCGGTACTGAGATGGTATTGCCTTCAAGCGTGTAATCGATCTTTTGCAGATCTAAGTAATCAAGAACGGGGATCAATTCTTCTGTTTCGTAAGCCCCTAATGGACGCATTTCTGGCTCTTTTACCCAGAAAAACAGCATCACAATCAGCGCTACACAGATAGAGATAGAAAGGACTAAGACGACCTGACGAAGTAAATCAAGATCACCGACAGCCATATCGAACTTCGATGAACTGCGTTCACCTAGATCGGGATTTTGCCCTTCTCCGTCTAGCTCAGAGCCTGCAATAAGTGCATGGTCGTTGCTATCGCTTACGGTTAAATCTGTTGTTTGACTATTATCTGCCACTATTTAACTACCCAACTTATACCGGCATATTCATCAGCTCTTTGTACGATTCGACCAATTTATTTCTAATTTGGATCGTCGCCTCAAAAGCCACACTAGATTTATTACGAGCAATCATCACGTCCGATAGGGATACGCTTTGGTCGCCACTATCAAAACGAGCTTGAAGATCACCTGAGGTCTTTTGTAATGAGTTCACATTATTGATGGCATTAGTCAGCATGTTGCCAAAATCTGCACCGACCGCTTGCCCCGTTGCTGCGGGACGCGCGCTGGCAGCTTCGACCATCATTGCCTGCATTTCGCCTTGTAAACCATCTATTCTCATCTACTACCTCAGGAGTCAAAATTATGACCATCTATTTAGCTATATTATTGACAGAGCAATTAGCGTGCCACACATTTAATTGACTAGATATCGTATTACACTAGTCAGAAAGCTGACACTACTAATCTATCCTCAGTTTGGGATATCTATTCCAGCATCGCGCATTTTAGCCAACTTGTAACGCAGTGTACGAGGGCTAATGCCCAGTTTTTCAGCCATATCTTTGCGTCGGCCATTACATGCAATCAGGGTTTCAAGAATGATCGCATACTCTTGATCTCTAAGCTCATTACCTAACCCTTCGCTGCTAGCCGCGATTTTATTGATTGGGTTTGCTTCGGCAATAGGCTTAATTTCTGGCGCAGCTACGTCACTGCCTTCGACGATTTGTTGTAGGCTGCTTGCGTCTTGCCAATCGACACCTTCAAGAAGGATATGCTCACCAGAGATGTTCTCTTGTTCGCTCAATATTAGCGCACGCTGTACCACATTGTCTAATTCGCGAACATTGCCCGGCCACGGATAATTGACGAGTTTGCTGATCGCTTGTGCTGACATAACGGGTACAGGCATACCAAGTTTGGTGCAGTGGCGCTCAACTAAGTGCTTGGCTAAAGGCTCAATATCGCCTTTACGCTCGCACAATGGAGGCCAAGAAATTGGGAATACATTCAGGCGGTAGTATAAATCCTCACGGAAATTCCCTTCAGAAACATACTGTTTAAGGTCTCGGTTACTGGTCGCTAATACACGAACATCCAATTTGATGCTCTTACGACTACCTAATCGCTCAACTTCGCGCTCTTGCAAAACACGCAGTAGTTTGGCTTGTAGGCTAAGATCCATTTCACTGATCTCATCCAACAGAATTGTACCGCCCTGCGCTTGCTCGAATTTCCCCGGGCAAGCTTGAATAGCGCCAGTAAATGCGCCTTTTTCATAACCAAACAGGGTCGCTTCTAACATGTTGTCTGGGATCGCCGCGCAGTTAATCGCGACAAACGGGCCATCTTTTCGGCTAGAAGCATTGTGAATGTAGCGAGACATCACCTCTTTACCAGAACCACTCGGGCCCAACACCATGACGTTGGCATCGGTTTTCGCAACTTTATCAGCCAGCATCATTAGCTTGATACTTTTTTCATCAGCAACGATAGCGTCACCATTGTCATCCGACTTTACAGGCGCATAACGGCTGACCATGTTGAGCAGCACTTCTGGCGCAAATGGCTTTGCCATATAGTCGATAGCGCCCTCTTTCATTGCAGCAACGGCATCTTCGATGTTGGCGTACGCTGTCATTAGCAATACCGGCAAATTTGGCCAATGCTGCTTAATGTTTCTCAATAGTGCCAAGCCACCCATGCCCGCCATCTGCACGTCAGATACGACAATATCAACGGAGTTCGATTTTAATTTGACCAGAGCATCTTCCGCACAATCCGCTTCCAGCCATTCATAGCCAGCAAGCGCGAGTGTGTCGACAAGGGCTTCGCGTAGACCTTCATCATCTTCGACGATTAACACTTTGCTTTGAGCCATAGGATTCTCCAGTGTAAATTCAGTTAAAACTTATTAGTCTTCAGAAGAAGCACTTCTTTCAAGCGGTAGACACATGGTAAAGCATGCGCCGTCGCCTTCTTCTGATATCAATTCCAGTCGGCCTTCATGTGCTCGACATACCATTTGTACAACCGCTAAGCCTAGACCTGTACCTTGTGAACGAGTGGTAAAGAAGGGTTCCATTATTTTACCTTGAAGCTCTTTCGGTACGCCGGGGCCACTGTCTTGCACTGATATCTTAAGCTCGCCATTTACGGGCCTAAAAAACACATCGATCTGCGATTCCTTACCCGCAATTTGAACCGCGTTCAACACTAGGTTGCTTAACGCTGAGGCGATAGCATTGGCGTTGCCGAACATTTGAGTCTGTTCGCCCTCAACTTCTTGGCAATAATCAATCTGGTTAGTTTTCAATGCCGCTTCCACCATAGGGTGAAATTCAGTGATCAATTCAGCCACAGTAAATGGCTTAACGACTTTGTTGTCACCACCTTTGGCAAACAACAGCATGTCGTTCACTTGCTTCTCTAAGTCATGCAATCTATCCATAAGCTTAGATTGAAAACGCGTTTTTGTTGCCGGCGGCAGATTTGGCGCGGCAAGGTTTGATGCATACAGCATCGCACTTGAAAGCGGCGTTCGCACTTGATGGGCAAGCGAGGCCACCATTCTACCTAATGAAGACAAACGCTGAAGATCACTCACGCGAGACTGCAATAGTCGGGTCTCGGTCAGATCGGTAATCAAAATCAGCTGACCCGTGGTAGAGGCTGAAATCGCCAAACGCACTTTTCGCCCGTTCTTCAATGAGATCTCATGACCGTCATCGTCTTTTGGGTCAAAGGCACTTTGAATCACTGAAAACCACTTCTCGCCAACCAACTCAACACCAAGAATACGATGCGCTTCAGGGTTCGCTTCTCTCACTTCGCCGTGTGTATCTAACAAGATAACCCCTGCTGGCATCACGTCGAGTACTTGCTTATAGCGCTCAACCTGCTGTTCAACAGAATCTAGGTGTGATTGATTTTCTGGTTCGTTAGATACGCGCATGTCAAAAATTTGCCTCAAATACTAAAACAGCCTGAGACGTACAACACGAGTCAGGCTATTTGCTATATTTATCACATAGTTAAGCAAGCAACAACTCGACTATGGTTTATCTGTTCACTTAGCTAGAGTTACCAAATAGCTAAAAAGTGTGTGCTAGTTTTTCGTTTTCATCGAAAACTGGACACTATCGCTGCAAGTTATATTTACGCATTTTTTCAACCAGAGTGGTTCTACGCATTCCAAGCATGTCAGCAGCACGAGCAACAATGCCGCCCTGCGCTTCCAACGCTTGATTGATCATATTCACTTCCATATCCGCGAGTAGCTCTTTCAAGTTAACCCCTTCTGGCGGTAACTCTTGAGGCGCATTAGCATTGTCGGCAATATCATCTTGCTGATCAAAACTGAAATCTTCTGAGAATAAGTCAGCAAGTGCATCACGCTCTTGCTCCTCTTCAGATCCAAAGCTATTAAACTCTGGCTGGAACTCAGGGATATCGCTGTATCGATATTTAGTTGGCAGGTGATTCACATCAACCAAGCTGTTTGGATACAAGATAACCATTCGTTCAACCAGGTTCGCTAGTTCACGAACGTTACCTGGCCAGTAATGCTCCATCAAAGAGTTGATAGCACGAGCCGTGAAACAGATAGGCATGCTGCCTTCCGCTTCCATTCGAGTCATCAGCTCTTGAAGCAACAGTGGAATATCTTCTTTACGATCTTGAAGCGCCGGCATTTCAATCGGGAATACATTTAAGCGGTAGTAAAGATCTTCACGGAACGAATCATCGTCGATCATATCTTCAAGGTTGCGGTGGGTTGCCGCAATCACTCTAACATCAGCTTGTATGGTGCTATTGCCACCTACACGCTCAAAGCATCGCTCTTGCAGTACTCGTAGCAGCTTAACTTGCATCGCCATCGGCATATCGCCAATTTCATCAAGAAACAGTGTGCCACCTTCAGCCAATTCAAAACGGCCTTTACGTGCGGTAATCGCCCCAGTAAATGCGCCCTTCTCATGACCAAACAGTTCACTTTCAAGCAAATCAGGTGGAATCGCGCCACAGTTTACAGGAACAAAAGGCCCTGAACGACGTTTAGAGTGATAGTGAATGTTACGCGCTACGACTTCTTTGCCTGTACCAGATTCACCAAGAATCAGCACGTTCGCTTCCGTAGAAGAGACTTGTTCAATTAAGTGACGTACTTCTTGAATGCCAGCACTTTGTCCTACTAGGCTGCGAAACAGGGTGTTCTTGCGTGCCGAAGACACAACTTGAATACCTTTGCGGCCTAAGAAGTCTTTACAGTGTCTTAATGCATCACTTAATTGCGGGTAGTTAAGAGGAAGTTCAAGCTCACCAACATAGTTAGTCAACTCGTCAACCGGGTGATTGTTTTTGCCAATCACCAGTAAAGGGATGTGATTGGCGTGAACAAGCTTCTCATTCAGTAATGCGTTGAAGCCTTTACCTTTAATGGTACCAATAATGCAGCCGGCCCACTGTAGTGACCAGTCAACTTTACGTGCTTGTTCAGAGCTGATTACTTCGCAGCTCTCTCCTACAAACTCTAATATTGTGCTTAAATTGTGACGATCTTGAGCGTTATCGTCGACGACAAGCAGTTTTGCCAAACCTTGCATAAGTAGGAATTATTGCCTTTATTTTGGTGCGATGCGGAAAAACGGTGAGCAACGTAGTCTATAAAACAGTGAGATGTATCAATGATTATGGTCTACGTGGACAAATTTAGGAAATCAGCAACGAAAAAAGCCATTAGGCTATCTAATGGCTTCTATTTTATTTGATTAAAAAAATAAGGCAACCAACCAATTAAGGGATATGAGATTGGTTAAAACTGCAATTTTTCTTTAAATACCTACGTCAGCGGACGTCAAGTTGTGATATTCGTTCGGAATTTGGTCCCAAGCGCTCTTAATTTCGCGAATAATATCGATAACATCATCAATAGGCTGTGGGTCATTTTTGTGATTTGCCGCAGAAATTTGCGTGATCATGAACTCATAAAGTTGATCTAGGTTTTTCGCAATATCGCCACCATCGTCCATAGATAGGCAACTACGTAGGCTAATAATGATATCTAGAGCCTTACCAAGTCGCTCACCTTTCACTGGGATGTTGCCTGCTTGCATTGCCGCTTTGCCTTGAATCAAACGCTCGATAGCACCGGCCATTAGCATTTGTACAATCTTATGCGGTGAGGCAGCCGTTAGCTGACTATCCACTGATACCTTTTTATATGCCTGTAAAGAACCGCGCATAGTAAACCTCTTCTATAGAAACTTTTTGTATTGTTGAACTGATTTAGCGCCGTGACGGTATTTATGTAGGGTCTTACCTACTCGACTCGTCTCAGACTGCATCAATTCGACTAATTTTCTGGTTCTGGTAATGGCTTCAAACCATTCAGAACTTTGCTTAACGTCGGGATGTGAGTCGATTATTTGAAGCACGTTTTGCAATAACTGTTCTCTGTTATCGACAAGCTGCGTTATTTCTTCAGCATTAATTTCACTAAATTCCAGTTTAGAGATAATTAGTTGATCGAGTTCACAAAGCTCTTGTAGCTGGCTATTCATCTATTAGCCCAACGCATTCATCATACTGCCCAGCTGAGATTGCATCTTACTGGTCGCATCTTGCATTGCTGTGAACTTAGAGTGGGTACGGCTCTCTAGGCTGTCCATGCGGCGGTCGAGCGCGCTTTGGTCATCAACCAAACGGTAGTTTTGCTCGACCAAGCTCTTTTCTCTAGTACGGATTGAACCCGTGATACCTGTGATACCTTGAATCGCATCTTCCACTTTTTTGGCGAAACCGTTGTTGCCACCAAAGAACTCACCCAACTTATCAAAGTTATTGTTGAGTTGACGGTCAAGCATATCGTAGTTGATTTCTAGCGAGCCTTGTCTTGTGGTGGTGATACCGAATTCAGTCAAAGACTTTAGATTGTCTGGCGCACCTTCGATACTTGATGAGAACACCCCTTTCAATCGGGAGTCGGCGTTACGCACTGTACTGTCACCAGAGAGCGGGCCTTTTTGACCAGTCGTTGGATCAACACCCGCGAGGTCTTTCGACACTTGATAGAACTGGTTATAAGAGCTCACAAAGGATTCGATATCTTGGCGAACACTGTTACGGTCGTACTCCACACCAATTTCTGCCGGCGGCTTATCTTTTGGCGTTTTTCCTTTCACCGTAATATCAATACCTTCAATGGCATCTTCAATCACATTGTTATTACTAGAGAGTTGAGCAACACCATCTAGGACAACCATAGAATCTTGGCCAGCCTGAACTTCAGTCATTCCACTATAGGTATCAAAAGATTGCTGTGCTTGTTCAAGGTCTGCTTGCGCTTTATCGACCTTCTCTAAGAGCTCGCGCTCTTCGGGTTCTAATTTGGCACGCTCAATTTTCTTGGCTTGCTCTGCGGTGAGTTCGCCTTTTTGAACTTTCTCAGCCAACTCCGCTTTTTCTTGTGAAATCTTCTCTTCGATACGAGCTTGTTCCGCCTCAAGCTTTTGCTGGGCTTCTTTTGGCGTCACGTAGGAATCCGTCAACGTACCTGAGGCAGCATTTGACCATCCCGGTACATCAGGTGCCTTCTCTATTGCTTTTTCATCAAGCTCAAGTTCTGGTGTATAGTAAGAGTCAAGAAGCGTACCAGAGGCAGTTTCCGTCCAACCTGGGATATTGTCTTCAGGCATGACAGATTTTGCCGCTTTAGCTGCATCAAGAGCTGCTTGGCCGTCGGCGGCGGCTTGTTCTCCGTAGCTGAGGCTTTGAGAGTCTTCGTCAGCAACGGAGGTAGAATTAGTTTGGGATGCAGGGATGACATTGCCATCTTTATCGAGTGTTTCATTCGCATTTGGGTCATCGCTAGCGATCACTTCATCGATGAGTTCAACGGCTTTTCCTGCAGGGGTTAGAGCTAGAATATCTTGAGCAGCAACGCGCGCTTTCTCTAGCGCTTTAACACGTTCTTCAAGCGTTTTGTATTCGAGTTTTTTTAAGGGATTGGCAGCATCTGACTCAACATTAATGTTGATCTGCTGATCTGAACCAGACTGGTTCGAGGCAATAATAAGTCTTGGACCTTCGACATCGTTGATAATAGATGCACGAACGCCTGGGTTGCTATCTGCACCGTTGATACCACGAACAACTTCGATAAGTCTCGATCTGTCGCCAACTTGCACGTCAAAGCTGTCATCACCAAGCGAAACCTGCAGCTTACCTGGGCCAAATTTCATGTCCTCTGACAGTACATCAGAAGCCACTTTATGGCTTTGGGCAAGCTGCAACACATCGATGGCATATTTGCCAGCGATCGCTTCGGTAGTCGCGGTTGCAGAGACAAGCGCTTCATCGGTACTTTCCACTGTTCGCACAGCAAAAGCTTTTTCCTGACGAAAGTTTGTCATCAGGTTTTTCATCGAATCAAGGGATTCTCTGAGTCTTCCATAGGCACTAATGCTGGTATCGATTCGCGTTCGTTCATTGTCGATTCGTTGCTGTTTAGGTACACGCTCCGAATCAACAATTTTGCTGACCATGGAATTGATATCCATGCCAGACGAAATCCCCATTGGGCCAAAACTCATTAAACCACCTCAATAATACGACTTAAACCTTCACCTCAAATATTCGACTATTCGAGTTTTGGGCTGCTAGGCGTCTTAGAATTTCAAGCATTTCTTCATCGGGTATTTGGCGAATAATATCGCCGGTTGTGGTCTCATAAATGGTAACCACATCTCTCCCAGATTCTTCATCGACCTTAAAAGCCACACCTTTATTGAGAGAGGAGATAAACTCGTTTACCTTCTCCACCATTTTGACTCGCTCTTCATCATTTAACTCTTGTCTATGTTGAGCTAATTGAATCGCCGCTTCGGTAGCTTCCTCTTTCGATTTCTCTACCTTGTCATAAGATGTTGCTTCTTTTAGTCGCGAAAGACTCGACGCACTACTACCTTCATCGCTTGCAATTTTAATGCCATTAGGTGAGCCATAAGGCTGGATGTTCGATGCGTTGGATGATATTTCCATAACACTCTCCCTCCCTCCTTTATGAGCCAAACAGTAAAACTCTACCCAGAGTAGAGTTTACCGCTACTTACCGAGGTAAGTTTAGCCCAATAAGCTTAGAGCTGCTGATGGTGACTGTTTTGCTTGAGCTAGGATAGAAGTACTCGCCTGTTGTAGGATTTGAGACTTCGTCATAGCTGTTGTTTCTTTCGCGTAATCGGTATCTTTGATACGGCTCTTAGACGCATTAACGTTTTCGTTGATGTTGTCTAAGTTGCTGATTGCATGGTCAAAACGGTTTTGGAAAGCACCTAGAGAAGCACGTTGGCTATCAACAGATTTTAGAGCACCATCAATGATAGATACTGCTTCGTTTGCACCTGCAACAGAAGTTACGTCGATATCGTTAACGGTAACGTCTTTACCAGCACCGATACCTAGTTCGCCCGCAAGGCTGCCGCCAAACTCAACATCACCTTCAACTTTTTGGCTTGAAGCGAAAAGTTGCAGTTTACCGCCTTCACCCACAGACGCTTTAACGTCTTGGCTTTGACCATTGATGTAAGTTGCTAGCTCTTCGATATCGTTGCCTTCTTTAGCAGAGATAGATAGCTCTTGCGCTTCACCAAACTTATCGTTGTATTTGATTGTTAAATCAGCACCCGCACCTACACGCCAAGAAGCATCTTTGCCTTCTTCTACGCCGTAGCTCTTACCGCCCATTTCTTGAGTATCGGTGCGCATGTTCCCCATAGAAAGCATTACCGCCTCACCAGAATCTGCACCGATTTGGAAAGATTGACTACCGTAAGTTCCGTTAAGAAGCCTGTTACCACCAAAAGAAGTTGTTTCAGCAATACGGTTAAGTTCTTTGTTCAGAGCAGAGACTTCTTCTTGGATCGCAACACGTTCAGATTTGCTGTTTGAACCATTTGAAGATTGAAGAGAAAGGTCACGCATACGTTGCAGAATGTTGGTTGACTCATTCATTGCACCTTCAGCTGTCTGTGCAATAGAGATACCATCATTCGCGTTTTTCACAGCCATATCTAGGCCACGGCTTTGCGACGTTAAGCGGTTAGAGATTTGTAGGCCTGCAGCATCATCTTTTGCGCTATTGATTTTATAGCCAGAAGACAAACGCTCCATTGATTTTTGAGTACCTTCAGCCGCGCTATTTAGGTAGCGCTGAGCCGTCATTGCAGACACATTTGTGCTTACATTAATCGCCATAGTTGATCTCCTTTAGGCATTTTTTAATGTACTTATGTGACTCTCACCTCACACTAATACATGTCAATTTTGTTTATGCACCAGTGTCTCTCTCACCTTACATTGGTACATATCATTTCTCTCAATCCCTTTAACGGCGCCTTAATTAGAAGCTTTAATAAAAAATGCGCTTTTTTTCATATTCTTTTCAACAACAAAGGAAAGTGTGATCGGGCTTCAATTAATAGGGCGACATTCGCTAAAGTTGCCCCATTATTTAAGTTAATGAGCGTAGTGTTGAATATAAAGTCAGAAGAGATCCCTGATATCTCGTTCTACTCGATTCTGGGGTGACGAAAGACTGCTTCGATGTAGTAAGCGAGGAAACCATCATTTCCCAATTCCCGTCACTCCCTACAGTGAGGAGCGAGCGTGATAGGGAATCTCGCTTTCCAATCAACGACCAACACCAAAACTCCCCCCTTCTCCAAATTGCAGGCAATAAAAAACCCAGCCGAAGCTGGGTCTGTTTAGCGCTCATCTCTCACCACGAGCTAATTTGTGGAAGCCTAACGTTGACGCTTATAGTCAACGTGGCTTTTTAATCGATTAACCTAGTAGGCTAAGTGCCGAGTTCGGAGCTTGCTTCGCTTGAGCAAGAATCGAGCTTGAAGCTTGAGAAAGGATCTGAGACTTAGTCATCTGAGTCGTTTCTTTCGCGAAATCGGTATCTTTAATACGGCTCTTAGATGCGTTAACGTTCTCGTTAATGTTGTCTAAGTTGCTGATAGCGTGGTCGAAACGGTTTTGGAAAGCACCTAGCTCAGCACGGTGGCTATCTACATACTTAAGTGCCGCATCGATAATAGCTACAGACTCTTGTGCGCCGCCAACTGATGTAACGTCGATAGTATCAACCGTTACGTCTTTGCCAGGTTGTATGCCTAGTTCGCCAGCCAGGCTGCCAGAGAATGCCACTTCGCCTTCAACCTTGTTGTTACCAGTAAACATTTGTAGCTTACCGTCTTCAGTTACAGACGCTTTAACAGAGTCTTGTTGACCGTTGATGTACGTTGCTAGCTCTTCGATGTCGTCACCCGCTTTTGCGCTGATGTCGATTTCTTGTGATTGACCGAAGTTATCAGTGAACGACATTTTTAGGTCGTTAGAGCCTGCTTGAACGTTCCAATCTTTATCTTTCGCGTTCTCAGTTTGGTAGCTCTTACCACCCATCTGAGCGTTATCAGAGCGCATGTCTTTCAGTTGAAGCATTACCGCTTCACCGTTGTCTGCACCGATTTGGAATGATTTAGTACCGTGAGTACCGTTAAGCAACTTGTTGCCACCAAAAGACGTCGTTTCCGCGATACGGTTCAGTTCGTCGTTCAGCGCTGTTACTTCTTCTTGAATCGCTACACGCTCAGATTTTGAGTTTGAGCCGTTTG